>CAZFDE010000003.1:94551-98410 GCA_964517795.1 uncultured Pirellulales bacterium
GAGCGAATGATCAATTCCATCAGGCCGTCCCGGGTATCTTCGATGCGGATATCTTTGAAGCACACATTGCTGACCTCGCCGCGATCGTTGGGGTTAATCGTCATGACTGCCCGTGCAGCGATATTGTGAATGACATCCATATTCCGGAAGGTGATATCGCTGATGGTTTCAGCGCGGGTTTCGTAGGTCACGCCCAGCGAAATTCCCCAATCATTCCAGATCACACAGTTCTCAAAAACGATATTACGGTTGAGCGTATCCGGGGCGTTGGGATCCCAGGATTTGACGACCAGACTGTCATCGAACGTCCTCAAAAAACAGTTTGTGACCAGACAGTCGCGTGAGTCCAGAATATCGAAGCCGTCGGAGTTGTACCGCCAGCAGCCGATGAGCTTGAGATCTTCAAACGTGACGTTTCGGCACCATTTCGGCACGGCCGCCCATACGTGCGGATCGCGCAGAATGATCCCCGAGGCCAGAACGTCATTGCAGCGATGGAAAGAAAACATCGTTCGTTTCTCAAATCGTTTAATTGTGCTTGCATCGAGGATACCTCGGCCAAGGATTCGGATATGATTTGCATCATCGGCATTGATGACGCCGTGCACGACAGCACCGCCTGCGATATAGACCGTCTGGCCGGATTGAAGTTTGATCTCTTTGGGCCTGTGGATGCCCGGCGGAAAATAGATCACGTTGGGATCGTCTCGGGCAATGTTGAAGCGTTGCGGCTCGGAAACGAAAAGGTGAAGTGCGTGGTGAATACCGTTGATCTCGACCGTGAGATAATCCGGGCCGGGCAGCGTAAAGGTGATGGTTTTGCCGTTGACCTGCGGTATGATACCTCTGGAGAGCGGGCGAATGACTACGTCATTCACATCGCGCCGGCTGATGACCTCGACCGTGGCCGGGCCTTTCTGATCCCAGTATGCAAAACCGGCGATCTCGGTTTGGTCGAGCGGCCGCTGATAACCCGGCCAGACCTGGTTGATCGGCATGGCGGACACGCGACACTGATACACAAAAACCGGTTCATTATTTACGTTGACCGAAACCAGATCGAAGGCCGGTTCGCCCTCTGGGGCCGGATAGTTCATAATTTGTGTTGTTGAGCAACCTGCCAGGAAAATTAAAAGTCCTGATACCAACAGAATCCATGTTTTCATCGTATTGCTTTTCATAAAAATTCTCACTTATCCAGTCCCATCGCGTGAAGTTGGGCCCAAAAATTGGCTGCCGCAGCCCATCCAGATGGCCAGAAATCAATATTATTTGCGCCATTGTATTGGGATGAACCACCAAAATACCTGTCCTGCATCCAGGTAATTGTTCTGCCATCATCTAATTGATATTTGGTAATGGCATTGGCGGTTGCTTTCGCTTTTTCCAACAGAGTCCTGTCGCCCGTCAGTTGATAAGCTGCTAATAGTGCGGTGCCCCAATTGGATGTGTGATAATCCATCGGCACCCAGCACCCTCCGTAACTGATGAAAGACGCAGGATTGCCTTGCTCACCGCAGGTCGGGTAATACGGATTGAACGGCAGCAAAGGATCATCACCATAAAATACAAAATGGTTATCCGTCCAGTTCAGCTGTTCAACGATCAGCTTTTCAGCATTTTCAAAATCCTGTGGGCGCCTCCCAGCATAACGGATCAAACAAAACAAATCCCAATTCGACAGTCCATAATAAGGATTGTCTAATGTCGAAAAAGCGGGGCAGTCATCGAAATTGAGAACCCAGCCGTACGTTTTACAGGGATATTGCTTCACCCAAGCCAGGGCTTTTTCTTTAACCTGTTTCCATCGCGGGTTCGGATCATGTTTCATCAGTCGGTCCATAAATGACACCACGCTGATCACCGATGAGGAATACTGTCCGAGAATATAGCCGTCCTTGCCATCGACCCGCGCCGGCCAGGAACCGTCAGCCAACTGAGTCTTGACATAGATTTCCGCAATTCTCAAGGCCGCATCATAATACTTCCTGTCACCGAGTGTTTCATATATCTTTAATAGTGCCTCGGCGGCATAACCGTTTTTCGAAGGTTCGATCAAGCGTTTGTACTTATCGACCAGTGTGGGATCAGAATTGTAACTGGTGCGCCCCGGGCCCCCCATTGCATCACAGGCACATCGAACCATCCCCGCATAAAGATAACCCTCGCCCTCCAGCCGGCACAGTAGCAGATGATCTCCCGCCGATCTCATGAAACTTTTAACTTGTTCGATCCTTTCCGGGTCATCGGTGATCTGAAGCAGTGATTCGCACATATCTACCCAGATCCAATCATGAAGTGCCGGAAATACAACATCACAGATCATGTTGTTTGCAGTAATCGCACATCCAAGGAAAACGGGAGGTATTTTCCGTGCCGGATGATCTTCCGGGATTTTCCAATAATCCTCATATCTGTCGAAAGCCCTCAAACGATCAAATACTGCCCATGCAGCTTCATCATAGGGCCTTTCTTTGTCAACAGTCTGACAGTCCTCAAAGCCCGGCACGATATAAAATGGGAACATACGGCTCTGGGCGACGCGTTTGCCGTCTGCGTCGTAGCCGATAATGACAATCCCGGCCTTGCCGGTCTTTCCGTTGCCCCATCCTTCAGTGGCGAAAGCTGGTGAATGTTGGGCCGGGGTTACGCCGAGAACCTTATCGCCTTGTATTAATACTAAGTCGTAACTGACTGCCTCTTCGAGCGGTACCCATTCGACCCGCGGCGGGTGCACATACCGTAGCCCGACGGCAAAATAGCCGGCCGGATCGATATTCTTGAACCTGTAATATGAATCAAATTTCCGGTATTCAAACAACGGCAGGATTACCCGGGCATTATCTTCGTTTCGATTCATTGTATTGCATCCAGCCATCCAACTTAATGCCACCAGTAACACCACTGTGATAATCTTGTTTCGTGTCTGCATTCTGAATCCCTTTGCAATAATATTTTTTTATTGATCGCATCCCATGGCATGTAATTCTGCCCAGACATGGGCAGACATAGCCCAGGCCGTCGGCCAAAAGTCGATATTGGTTGCGCCATGATAATGAGATGTCACTCCATAGTTCTTATCTTTCATCCAGGTAATTGTCCTGCCATCATCAAGCTGATATTTTTCGATTGCATTGGCAGCGGCCTTTACTTTTTCAAGAATTTTTCTATTGGTCGTCATTTCATAAAACGTCAGCAATGCTGAAGCCCAATTCGCCGTATGATAATCCATGGGAACCCAGCACGCCCCATAGCTGATGAAGCTTGAAGGATTGCCTTGTTCGCCGCAGGTCGGATAATGCGGATTGAATGGCAGCAGCGGATCGTCATCGTAAAAGACAAAATGGTTATCGTTCCAGTTAAGCTGCTCGCGAATGACCGCCTCGGCATTGTCGAATTCATCGGGATGATGTGATGCATATTTGACGAATTGAAAAAGATCCAGGTTAGAAAGATTGTGATACGGATTCACCTGGCTCGCTCGTGCGGGATTGTCGTCGAAATTCACCACCCAGCCGTATGTTTTCAATGGATACTGCTTAACCCAAGCCAAAGCGTTTGCCTTAACCATTTGCCATCGAGGGTTCGGATCATGTTTAATCAGTCGGTCCATAAACGACACCACGCTGATCACCGACGAGGAATACTGGCCGAGGATATGGCCGTCCTTGCCATCGACGCGCGCGGGCCATGAACCGTCATCCTGCTGAGTCCTTGCAAAGACCTCTGCAATTCTCATCGCGGCATCGTAATATTTTTTATCACCGTGTATTTCATATATCTTTAATAGTGCCTCGGCAGCATATCCGTTTTTAGAGGGTTCGATCAGTCGCTCATGTTTTTCTTTTAAAACAGCATC
>CAZFDE010000004.1:0-82979 GCA_964517795.1 uncultured Pirellulales bacterium
CACGACTGACTCTGGATCAGTTAGTCAAGGTTCGAATCCTTGTTCCCCAGTTTTTGTTTATTTGGCTTCGGTTCGGGTTGTCACAGACTCAAATCGCGCAAATTTCACCTTTTCATTGGTCGGATCAGCCGTTATACTGGCCGGCCTTTATATTTGAAATAATTGTATGATATTGATCGGTTAGCGCAGAAGGGATTTGCATGAATATCTCTGATATGATCAGCCCGCTGGATTATGGGATTGTCGGATTGTACCTGGTTTCGGTTCTGGGAATCGGGTTTTATGTTAGTTTTCGAAAGGGCCACACCGAGGATTTGTTTCTGGCGGGGCGCAGTCTGCACTGGCCCAACGTCGGCCTGAGTATCTTCGGCACGAATGTCAGCCCGTCGTTTATGATCGCCGGTTTTGCCGCGGCCTATGATATGGGGATGGTCGGGGCCAATTACGAGTGGCTGGCGTGGATATTTCTGTTCTTATTGTCGATGCTGTTTATTCCGCATTATCTCAAGACCAATGTCAGCACGATGCCGGAGTTTCTCGAGAAACGCTACGGCCGATCGTCGCGTGTGTTTTTGAGTTTTTTCGCATTGTTTTCCACGATGGTGTTGTGGATCGGCGGTACCCTGTTTATCGGTGGGCTGCTGCTGAGCCAGATACTGGGGTGGGAATTGTGGCTCTGCGCGTTGCTGCTGAGTCTCGTTGCGACGAGTTTTACCGTTGCCGGCGGGCTGGCCGCGGTGGTGGTGACTGACTCATTCCAGTCGATTTTGATGATCGTTGCCAGTACCTGGCTGGCGATTATGGGTATGATCAAGGTCGGCAGTTTCGAAAATCTGTTCAATTCGGTGCCGCCGGAGTACTGGGTTCTGTGTCGGCCGCGGGGTGATGAAGTCTATCCATGGGATGCGGTATGGCTGGGGTATCCGATTCTGGGGATATGGTTCTGGTGTACGGATCAGACGATCGTTCAGCGGGCACTGGGGGCCAAAGATCGCCATCAGGGTCAGCTCGGCTGTATTTTCGCGGGTTTTTTGAAAGTGGTTACGCCGTTAATTTTCTTTGTGCCGGGTGTTATGTGTAAAATCCTTCACCCTGAACTTGAGACCAGTAAAGATGCCTATATGACGATGGTTGTCAATTATATGCCGGTCGGTGCGGTCGGTCTGGTGATTGCGGTTTTAATGGCGGCGTTGATCAGTACGGTGGACTCGGGGCTCAATTCGCTCAGTACGGTTTTTACGCTCGACATTTACACGAAATATATCAAGCCGGACAGTCGGCCCGATCAGATCAAGACCATTGGCCGAGTGGTGACCATTGCCGGGGGCATACTGGCGATGCTGGTGGTGTGGGCATTCGACTATATCAGTCAGTATATGGATCTGTTTACCATGAGTCAGTCGATTATCAGTTTTCTCTCGCCGGCTATGGCGGCTGTTTTTGTGGTCGGTGTTCTTTGGCGAAGAGCGACACCCATATCGGGCTTTTTAACACTGGTGATTGGTACGATTGTGAGTTTGACCGTCGGCGTGCTTTATATCTTTGTTTATCCGCCGCCCGAACACGATTGGCCGCACTTTATGAAACTCGTTCAGTATCTCTTTATCGGGATGGTTGTTTTCCAGGTGATTGTTTCACTGTTTACCAAGCCGTTGCCGGCGGATCAGGGACTGGAACCGATCACCTTTGCATATCTCAAGAAGAGCGGCGACAAGATGGTCTGGCTGATGTGGCTGATTCTGGCAGTCGTGATGATTTTCATCTACCTGCTGTTTAACCGCGTCTGGTGGTAGAGTGTCTTGACCGTTATTTTCGCTTTCGGGTCAGTTCGAGAGAGACCGAATCGGCGAACCGCAGGGCCTTGGGTTTGTCGATTTCAACGGCAGCCCGGGCGACTTTTTTGTCGGTCATTGCGATATCGAGAATATGGCCGGCCAGTTTTTCGAGCAGAAAGAAATTTGCCTGTTCGACCGCCTCTTTGATTTTCAACTTGAGGTCCTTGTAATTGACGCTGTCGGCCAGGTCGTCGCTTTGCACGGCTGTTTCATTGTCGATATCGAGGGTTAGATTGATCACGACTTCCTGCTTGGTTTGGCGCTCCCAGTCATTGGTCCCGATGATCGTCTGCAACCGTAAGTTTTTGATTCGAATGCGCATGGTTCAAACCTCTATTTCCATTTTATTTTCAGTACCTCCACGGGCTCGGTCCGCTTGGCCGGGTCGAGATCAATGGTAAAACCGTTGGGATCCGGATTCCAGGAAATCTTTTCCTTTGTTCGCATCAGGCGGATTTTTTCGGGAATTTTATCGCTGTTAATATGAATCGGCTCTTCGATGCTTGGGACCAGATGGACGTACCAGATCTTATCGCGCATCGTGACCGGATAATTGCTGAGGTTGTTCCAGTATCCGCCTTGTGTGCCAAAGACCGATTCCTTATGCACTTTGAGCCAGTCGGCAAACTGATCAAATCGCTCATAAACGCCGTCAGGCAGGGTGCCGTCCGGTCGGGGGGCGACATTCAGCAGCAAATTGCCGCCCATCGCCCGGGTTTTGACAAACCATTCGAGTAATTCGGGAAATGGCTTTTGGCGCTCGTCTTTGCGGTGTGCCCAGCCGGCACCCATTAATGTACATGCTTCCCAGGTGTCTTTGGGTGGTTTCTCTTTGGGCAGGGCTAATTCATAAGTCAGAAAATCGCCGTGGCCGTGAAGCCGATGATTGACGATCGTACCCGGTGAGATTGCGCGGATCTCATCCATCGTAATACCAACATGGTCCGGCCTGAAATTATAATCGAACCAAAGCAGGTCGATCTTGCCATAATTCGTCAGCAGTTCAATGACTTGGCCCCGCATAAAATCCTTGAATTTTTCTGTCCACTCGTCAGGCATTTTCTTCAGTTCGATATCTTCATGATAAATACCTACAGGGCTTCCATTCGGATCCGTCTTTGCCCAAAGATCGAAACCCTCCGTTCCCAGGCGGAACGACATATAATCCTGATTGTAATACCAATCCGCCGGCGAAAAGTATAACCCCACCTTCAAGCCGTTCTTGCGGCATGCCTCGACGTATTCTTTTACCAAGTCTCTGCGGCCCAGATGTTGTTTGGTGCTATAGCTGCCGTATTCACTTGGCCAAAGCGCATAACCGTCGTGATGTTTCGCTGTTAAAACCGCATACCGAAAACCAGCCTCCTTGGCGGCCTTCATCCAGTTGTCCGGGTCGTAATTTTCTGCCTTGAAATCATCGGCGAGCTTCCAGTATTGTACCGGCGTTCGCGTTGCCTGCGGTCCGGCCCAACCGGTGATCATCGACCAGGAGATTTCGAGACTGCCGCAGGGATCGGACGCACTGATCCCCCAGTGGATAAACATGCCTAATCCCGCTTCGGCGAACCATTGCTTGGCGTTCGGTTCTTCCTGTACGACCTCTGTTGCTTTAGTCTTTAAATCGCTATCAATACATGATTCGGATTTTTGACAGGAACAACAAAACAAGACACTCACAACAATGCTGATACGGAAAACATGTTTCATAATTGACCCTTTCATTTTTCCCCTTATTACCACAAAACGCGCAAAGATACACTCATTTTTATCGTCCTTCATTTTCGTTTTGTTTCTTTATCCGGGTTAAGGCAAAAAAAGTTTATATGGCGAATTCGGCAATTATGGGGGTATGGTCGCTTGGTTTTTGGAGCATTCGCGGTTCTTTGTCGATATAACATGCCGTTGACTTTCCGGCCAGTGGTTTTGTTGCAAGGATATGATCGAGCCGCCAGCCCTGGTTGCGGTTCAGGCCGCCGCGCATCCGGTAATCCCAAAACGTAAACTGGCCATCCTGATCATTATGTTTTCGAAACACATCCACAAATCCCCACGCCTTGATCTTTGCCAATGCCTTTTTCACATCCTCATGAAAACAGACATGATTGCGCAGGCGGTCCGGGGCATACACGTCACGATCTTCGGGTGCGATATTCAGATCGCCCACCCAGACCAGCAGATCGGTTGGCTTAAAGTGTTTTTTGAAATACTTACCTAACCGCTCAAACCATTGAAGCTTGTAGGCGAATTTCTCGGTACCGACTTCATAGCCTTGGGGGATATAGGTATTGACGATATGCACGCCGGCGATTGCAGCCCGGATCATACGGGCCTGGTCTTGAGGTTTGTCGTCCAGGCCGCAGTGGACATCGTCAATCGGTTGGCGGCTGAAGATCGCCACCCCGTTGTAGCTTTTTTGGCCCTTAAATGCGATCTGATATCCGCTTTCTGCGAACGCATCAACCGGGAAATCGGCATCCTGGGCCTTGGTTTCCTGAACGCATAAAACATCCGGAGCGGCTTTTTTAAGCCATTTTAGGACGATTGTCTGGCGTGAACGGATCGAATTGACGTTAAAACTGGCAATTTTCAGCATCGATAAACAGCTTTCAGATTAAAAAGGGTTAAATAATTCTTAAGTTGCTTGCCGATAATACCTTTAACAATAAGACATTATTGCATTTTTAACGGATTGAATGCAAGAAAGAAAAGCTCAAGGAGCTTAAATACCATGAAAAAGATACTGCTGATATTCGCGTTGCTCACTCTTTTATTCGTTGCTTCCTGCCAGACGGTTCAGGGCATCGGCGGCGATATCCAGTGGATGGGCGAAAAAGGCGCCGAAGTCCTGGGCGGGGACGATACATACGATGACACGTATAGTTCAGCGTATTAAGGATGCTTCAGATGACTCAAATCCGGCCTGAGCGATTGGCAGCTACTCGATCTATTGCCTGATTTACATTTTCTTTTCTATATTGTCCGAGCGTTTTGAATCCTCCGATTTGCCGAACGGCTTGATCTGAATTTGTCCTTTGAGATCGGTTCCGCCGATTGTATCCGGTTCATTTTCATCAGGATTGACTGCATCAAAAAAACTGTAGCTTTCGATAATGGCCAACAGCCCCATCAGAAAGCTCAGTGTGCTTTCGGCCCCCTGATTGAGGTTCACCCCGTCCGCCATCAATGCGTCACAGCAGCCATGCGTCTTAAAATCATAGAGCGGGATTCCCAGATCGTTGGAGCCCATGAACCAGTCAAAGGCCTTTCGCTGCAAATGCAAGTACTGAATATCTCCGGTCGCCTGGTATGCACTGGCGGTCAGCAGGATCGTACCGGCCGGCTCGATCGGCTGCTGATCGAAAGATGCGCGCTTGCCGTTTTTGCGATACCAGCCGTTGCACCCGATGAAACTGAAGTGATCGCCGTTGAATATCTGTTCCAGCAGGAAAGCGGTCATCTGTTCGGCCGCCTGGCGGTATTCGTCGCTTTCGAATACCATTGCCGCACGAAAGAGTGCATCGGGGACGACCGCATTGTCGTAACAGAGAATATTCTCGAACCAGTCCCAGGTCGGTTCACGAAATTGCAGATACAGTTGCAAAAGTGAATCGGCGGCGGTCAGCATGTGCCGTTTGATATCACTGGCCCCGGGGAATTGTTTGAGATAATCGGTCATGCCGAAGATGCTGTAGGCCATCCCGCGCGGTGACTGAGAATCGACATGCCGCACGGTACGATCGAAAAATTCTTTTGCAATGCTTGTATAGCTGGTGTTCGGCGGATGAGCGATCACGGTCCCTAATGCCCATAAGACCCGTCCCAGGCCGTCATGCTGGGGTTCACTGGTCAGCCAGGTGCGGTCGAAATTCATGAAATTGCGAATGGTGCCGTCACTTTTCTGGCTGTGGAGCAAAAACGAGAGGTAGCGATCAAACAGGTCCAGAACATGGCGGTCTTTATATTGCTGATAGTATTTGGACAGCACAATCAGCGCGCGGGTATTATCGTCGCTGCAGTAGCCATGCGCACGGTTGGGAATGGTAAATTTGGCGTGCTGGAACAGGCCCGTATCGTCGGTCATCCGCATTAGGTGATCCAGCGACGGTTCCGGGATCTGAGCGGTCAGGTGGGTTTCCTTGGCCGAAAGCGACCGGCCCGGCACATTTACCGGGGACGCGCTGAGACGCTTGAACAACGATGCATAAAGTTGGCCGATCTTTTCCCACGTGCGGCTGCGTCCGTAATCATAGGCCCGGCGCCGCAGGCGGTAGAACAATGTATCATTACGAAGAATCTCAATGATTTGTTCCGCAAGGGCGTTTGAATCACCAAAGGGGACCAATGCCCCGCGCTCGTCACTTAAGAGTTCTTCGGCGGCCCAGTAGGGCGTCGATACCACAGCTTTGCCGGCGCCGACGGCAAAGGATAATGTACCGCTGGTCAACTGTTCGCGGTTCTGGTATGGCGTGACATAAATATCGGCCGCACAGAGAAAATTGTGCAGTTCCTCGGCATTAACAAAGCGATTGTGAAAGATAACATGGTCCTCGATATTCAGTTCTTTTACCAGCTTTTGGAGACTGAAACGATACGATTCGCCGTCATTTTTGATTACCAGCGGATGGGTCATTCCTAAAACCACATAAATCACCGATGGATCGGCTTTGATGATCGCCGGCAGCGCCCGCAGCATCATTTCGATCCCTTTGTTTTGATTCAGCAAACCGAATGTCAAGATCGTACGTCGTCCCTCGAGGCCGAATTTAGCTTTATAGTAATTGCTGTCCACAAACGGCAGGTCGGGGATGCCGTGCGGGATCAGATCGATTTTCTCCGGGTTAATGTTGTATATCTTTTGGAGCATATCCACGCCGCGGTGATTCATGGTGACCAGACGGTCGGACAACTGGCACAGATCGATCATCGCATCGAAGTAGGCCGGCTCCGGGTCATCCAGTACCGTGTGCAGGGTAGTGACAATCGGTGCTTTAATGCGTTTAAGCAGGAGGCTCAAATACGATCCGGCTTCGCCGCCGTAAAGACCGAATTCATGCTGCACGCTCACCAGTTCCACATGAGCCAGATTCATATAATCGGCGGCCGAGAGATAATCGTTTTTGACACTGGTGCGGATCTCGAATTGGACGGGATTGGTATAGGTGGCCTTATCCACCTGCATCGCAACAACCAAAGGGGATATCTCGCTGTCGTTACCGCACAGGTGTCCGATTAGATCGGCGCAGAAAGTTGCAATCCCGCAGCGGCGAGGGGGGTATGAAGAAATAAATGCCACTTTCCTGTTGGCTGAGTTACTCATCCGTAAATCCCCCTGAATCTACTTAAAATATAGTTATAGTTGATCGGCTCTTATTCCCAGTTGAACACCGCATGAGTGAATTGCTGTCCGATGACTCTATATTATAACAGGGTCGTTTTTTTTGTCAAATAACACGGATATAAAATTCGGTTCATCCATATCTCGTAAGAACGTGAATAACCTGTCTTTAAGAAAGTTTTTTTGAAATTATTAAAAAAATCATTTTTTTCAAATTTTTGTTTTCTTTATGAACTCTTTTTAGTATAATACATACTAAACTAATAGGAATAAAGGAGAATGTCATGAAGCTTTCGACACGAACACGATATGGATTGCGAGCCTTGGTGGAAATTGCCCGCCATGACGGAGATAACCCTTTGAAAATAAAGAATATAGCGAAAAATCAGGATATTTCCATCAAATACCTTGAGCAATTGGTTGCGGTGCTTAAAGCCGGCGGTTTTATACGCAGCATCCGAGGTGCAAAAGGGGGTTATTTGCTTGCCAAATCAGCAGAAACCATTAAAATCGGTGATGTATTCAATACATTTGAGGGAAGGCTCAATATCACCACAGAATGTACAGAAGATGAGATGTCATGCCCCCGGGCCGCCGATTGTGTTACACGTGAGGTTTGGATGCAGGTTCAGCAGGCCGTTGATGATGTATTGAATTCCATTACCCTGGCGGACTTAGTGGAACGAGCCAAAGAAAAATGTTCTGTGAATTATCAAATTTAACAGGGAAGGGATAAATGATGAGTGCGATTTTCGAAGATATTACCTCAGCGGTTGGCTACACGCCATTGGTTAAGATTAACCGGATCGGGTCGCCCGATGCGACAATACTCGGCAAGTGTGAATCTTTTAACCCCACACATAGTGTCAAAGACCGTATTGCGGTTGCGATGATCGACGCGGCCGAAGAAAAGGGATCGATCAAGCCGGACACGGTGATCGTTGAACCGACCAGCGGCAATACCGGCATCGGTCTGGCCTTTGTCTGCGCGGCGCGAGGATATAAACTGATTCTCTGTATGCCGGAATCCATGAGCCTGGAGCGGCGTAAAATTTTGGCGATATTTGGAGCAAAAGTCGTCCTGACTGCCGCCGAAAAGGGGATGTCCGGAGCGGTTGCCAAGGCCGAAGAGATCATGAACGAAAATCCGAATTCGTTTATGCCGCAACAGTTCAAGAATCCGGCCAATCCTAAAATTCATCGCGAAACGACCGCCGAAGAGATATGGAACGATACGGACGGTAATATCGAGATTCTTGTCGCCGGGGTGGGCACGGGAGGGACCATCACCGGCTGCGGTGAATTTTTCAAGAAGCAGAATTCGAAGATCCAGGTGATTGCGGTCGAGCCGGAAAACTCGCCTGTTCTCTCGGGCGGCAAGCCCGGCCCGCATAAAATTCAGGGGATCGGTGCGGGATTTGTTCCTGATATTCTGGACCGCGAGGTGATCGACGAAGTCATTCAGGTTTCCAACGAAGACGCGCTTCAAACCGCCCGGCAGTTAGCCAGGCTGGAAGGGATTCTCAGTGGGATCAGCGGCGGGGGTAATGTGTTTGCTGCAGCCCAGGTGTCGCAGCGACCCGAAAATAAAGGCAAAACGATCGTCACCTTTGTCTGCGATACCGGCGAGCGGTATATCTCGACCGAAATGTATGACAATCTGGAGCAACTGTAAATTTCTGCAAGAGGAAATAGAATCATGGCATCCGGCAAATTGACAAAGCGACAGGTAAATGCCCTGGTGGACAAGATCATCAAGACCTACCAGGACGATACGGGCATCAATTTTATCGATTCCTCGAATTTGCCGGTACGCAGCAAGATCGTCGGGATTCTCGAGTTGCTGATGGAAGTGTTGTTTCCCGGTTATACCGGTAAACGGATTGTCACCAAAGCGAATCTGGGGTTTATTGTCGGCGACATGCTGTGCCAGGTTTCCGCAGAGCTCTGCGAGCAAATCGAACGGGCGTATAAATTTCGCTGCCGCATGGAGGATTGTGACAGTTACGGTTGTGAGAAGTTGGCTGAGGAAGTTACCGCGTTTCTGCTGAAGCGACTGCCGCATATCCGACAGATGCTCAAGGGTGATGTGGAAGCGGCGTATGAAGGCGACCCGGCCGCTAAATCGTTCGAAGAGATCGTTGTCAGCTATCCGGGCCTGGCCGCGATCACGACCTATCGGATTGCGCATGAATTGTATGTGCGCGATGTGCCTTTGCTCCCGCGGATCATGTCCGAATATGCTCATTCACTGACCGGGATCGATATTCATCCCGGTGCAACGATCGGCAGAAACTTTTTTATCGATCACGGCACCGGTGTGGTGATCGGAGAAACCACGATTATCGGCGATAATGTCAAGCTCTATCAGGGAACCACGCTGGGGGCGCTGAGTTTCGCGCATGATGAGCGCGGCAAGATCGTCAAAAGCGGTAAACGCCATCCTACGCTTGAAGATGATGTAACGATTTACGCCGAAGCAACGATTTTGGGTGATGTGACCATTGGTAAAGGCGCGGTTATTGGCGGCAATGTCTGGATTCGCGAATCGGTGCCGGCCGGAGTAACGGTAACGACCGCCCACCCGGACCTGCTGTATAAGAAAAATCCCCAGAAAAAAGGCAAAGCCAAATGACCGACACGCACCTTGAAAAAATCCAACGCCTCAAACAGAAGCGAAATGCGGTAATCCTGGCCCACAACTACCAGCCGGGCGAAATCCAGGACCTGGCCGATTTCACCGGTGATTCGCTGGGTTTGAGTATCGAGGCCTCTCAGACGGATGCCGATGTGATCGTTTTTTGCGGTGTGTTATTTATGGCCGAGACGGCGGCAATCCTTTCGCCGGATAAAACGGTGCTGCTGCCGGAACCGACAGCGGGCTGCCCGATGGCAGATATGATCACGGCTGAGCAGCTTCGCGAACAAAAAGCCAAATACCCCGATGCATTGGTTGTCTGCTATGTGAACAGCACCGCCGAGGTCAAGGCCGAATCGGACTATTGCTGTACCAGTTCCAATGCAGTCGAGTTGGTTCGCAGCCTGCCGGAGCATAAAAAAATTCTCTTTGTACCGGACCGTAATCTGGGCAGCCATGTGAAACAGCAGACCGGCCGCGATATTGTCCTGTGGCCCGGCTATTGCGCATCGCATACCCTGATCACCGAAGATGATATCAAGCGAAGCAGGGCCGAGCACTTCGATGCGGTGGTATTGGCTCATCCGGAATGTACCGATCCGGTCAAGGACCTGGCAGACAAACTGCTGAGCACCGGCCAGATGCTGAAATTTGTCAAACAGTCCTCGGCCGATGCATTTATTATTGCGACCGAAAAAGGCATTATCCATGCCTTACAGAAAGTCCGCCCGGACGCCCAATTCATCCCGGCTACCGAACGGGCGATCTGCCCGAACATGAAGAAAATTACGATGGCGAAGATCATTGAGGCATTGGAAAAAATGCAGCATCATATTACAGTCCCCGAAGATATCGCCCAAAAAGCACGAAAATCACTCGATCGGATGATCGAGGTTGTCCCCTCAACGTAAAGGAATGTATCATGACGGAAAAGACGTACCATTTAGACACACTGGCCTTGCATGCCGGCCAGCAGCCCGATCCGGTAACCGGCAGCCGGGCGGTGCCGATTTATCAGAGCACCAGTTATGTTTTTAAGGATACCCAGCATGCGGCCGACCTGTTCGCACTGAAGGAATTCGGAAATATATACACACGGTTGATGAATCCGACGACCGATGTCCTTGAACAACGGTTGGCGGCAATGGAGCGCGGGGTAGGGGCGCTGGCATTCAGTTCCGGGATGGCCGCGATCACCAATGCGGTTTTGAATATTACCCGGAGCGGTCAGCATCTGGTGGCATCGAGCTCGCTTTACGGCGGCACCTATACCCTGTTCAGCCAGACATTGCCCAAGCTTGGTATTGAAGTGACGTTTGTCGATCCCAGTGATCCGGCCAATTTTGCCGAAGCGATCCGAGATAATACGCGACTGGTGTATATTGAGACGATCGGCAATCCGAAAAACGATATCCTCGATTATGAGCAGATCGCGAAAATTGCCCATGATCGTAAGATTCCCCTGTTCTGTGATAATACGGTTGCCTCGCCGATCCTGTTTCGACCGATCGAACACGGCACTGATGTCGTGATCCATAGCTGTACCAAGATCATCGGCGGTCATGGGACCAGTATCGGCGGTATCGTTGTCGATTCGGGTAAATTCGACTGGACCAACGGCAAATTCCCCGAGTTGACCGAACCGGATCCCAGTTATCATGGTGTCGAATATGTCGAGGCGGTCGGGCCCATGGCCTATATCGTTAAGCTGCGAACCCAGTTTCTGCGGGACATGGGGGCATGTCTGTCACCGTTTAACGCATTTTTATTTTTGCAGGGGCTTGAGACGATTCACCTGCGAGCACCGCGGCACTGCGAAAATGCGCTTGCATTGGCCCGCTGGCTCGAGAAGCACTCGGCCGTAACATGGGTTAATTACCCGGGTCTCGAATCCCATAAGGATCACAAGCTTGCCATGAAATATTTGCCCCATGGACAGGGTGCGATCCTTGGTTTTGGGATCAAAGGCGGCCGCGAGGCCGGTGTCAAGTTCATCGAATCGGTGAAACTGGCCAGCCACCTGGCCAATATCCTCGACAGTAAAACCCTGGTCATCCACCCGGCCACCACGACGCACCAGCAACTAAACCCCGAAGAACAGCTTGCAACCGGCGTGACGGACGATTATATTCGTGTCTCCGTTGGAACCGAGCATGTTGACGACATTATTGCTGATTTCGATCAAGGATTGAAATCAAGTTGTGAGTCGTGAGTTTTGAGTTTTTAGTTTGAAATCATGATTGGCAAGAGTAAAAGTATAGTTAAAGAGAAAAGTTATGATTTTGCGGTTGAAATTATACGTTTCTGTACGGATTTAAAAAATCATAAGCATTATGAAATTACCGGGCAATTATTACGCTCGGGTACGAGTATTGGAGCCAATATTGAAGAATCACTCGCAGCTTGCAGCCAGAAAGATTTTTTTGCAAAGATGTCAATTGCTTCGAAAGAGGCCAGAGAAACACATTATTGGTTGCGATTAATTCGGGATTCTAAGATTTCTAAAAATAATGAACTATCACAGTTAATATTGCTTTCGGAAGAATTAATTAAAATATTAACCAGTATCGTAAAAACAGGATATACCAAGAATTTGAACAATAACTAAAAACTAAAGACTTAAAATTAAGGACTGATAAAGTTGTGGGATTATACTGAAAAAGTGATGGATCATTTCCTCAATCCGCGAAATGTCGGGGAAATTGAAAACGCTGACGGGATCGGCGAGGTCGGTTCGATGGCCTGCGGTGATGCCTTACGGCTGACGTTTAAATTGGATAAGGATGGCCGCATCGCCGATGCCAAGTTCAAGACGTTCGGCTGTGCCAGTGCGATCGCCAGTTCATCGGTCCTGACCGAACTGATCAAGGGTAAGACCGTCGAAGAGGCCGCCAAAGTGACCAATAAAGATATTGCCGAATACCTCGGCGGGCTGCCCGAACAGAAAATGCACTGCTCGGTCATGGGGCGCGAAGCACTCGAAGCCGCGATCGAATTCTACCGCACCGGTAAGACCACCAAGCATGAGCTTGAGGGTAAAGTCGTTTGCAAATGCTTCGGCGTTACAGATAAAGAGATCGAGCGGGTTGTTACCGAAAACAATCTTCGAACGCCCGATGATGTGATCAACTACTGCAAAGCCGGCGGCGGCTGCGGCAATTGCAAAGGCGAGATCCAGCAGATCATCACCCGCGTTCTCGGCGATAAGATCAAGGCTGCACCGCAAACCCATCCGCGGCGAAAGACCCGGCCGTTGACCAATATCGAGAAGATCAAACTCATCGAACAGACCGTTGATGAACAGATCCGCCCGGCTCTGCAGGCCCATGGCGGCGATATCCAGTTGATCGATGTGATCGAAGGCCATCGTGTGATCGTTGCTTTCCGTGGTATGTGCGCCCAGTGCAAAACCGCCGAATTTACCATGCAGGATGTTGTCCAGGCGAAATTGCAGGAATTCGTCGAGGAAGATATTGTCGTCGAGGAAGCCAAAGAAAGCGAGACGGAGGGCGGATCATGAAAACAATCTATTTCGATAACAATGCGACCACCCAGGTTGCGCCCGAGGTCATGGAAGAAATGAAGCCGTATTTCACCGATCAGTACGGCAATCCCTCCAGCATGCATACATTCGGCGGTCATGTCGCACAGCAAATGGGTATCGCCCGACAGCGTGTAGCTGAGTTATTAAACTGTGATCCCGGTGAAATTATCTTCACTTCCGGCGGGACTGAAAGTGACAATACCGCCATTATGGGCACCCTGCACGCCTTTCCCGAGCGGCGTAAAGTCATTACCTCGCGTGTCGAACACCCGGCGGTTCTGGTGGTCTGCCGACGGCTGGCGAGCATGGGCTATAAAATCGTAGAGATCGGCGTCGATGAACAAGGTCGTCTCGATATGGATCAGCTTGAAAAAGAGGTTGATTACAATACCGCTGTTGTCAGTGTTATGTACGCCAACAACGAAACCGGCACGATCTTCCCGATCGACGAGATCGCCGAGTTAGTCACCGGCCGCGGCGTGGTTTTTCATACCGATGCCGTCCAGGCCGTCGGCAAGATTCCGCTGGATATGCGCCAAAACAATATCGACCTGATGAGTATCTCCGGCCACAAGCTGCATGCCCCCAAAGGTATCGGCGTACTGTATGTGCGAAAGGGCACGCGCATAGCACCATTTATGCTCGGTGGTCATCAGGAAGCGGGCCGACGCGCCGGCACGGAAAATGTACCCTCGATCATCGGCCTAGGCAAGGCCTGTCAACTGGCGGGCGAGAACATGGACGTGGAACGAACCCGCATCAAAGATCTGCGCAACCGGCTCGAAACAGCGATTCTCGAATCCTGCCCGGATTGTATGGTCAACGGCGATACCGAAAACCGTCTGCCGAATACGTCAAACATCAGCTTTGAGTATATCGAGGGTGAGGCGATTCTGCTGCGGCTGGACAAATTCGGGATCTGTGCCAGCAGTGGTTCGGCCTGTACCTCCGGATCGCTGGAACCCTCGCATGTCCTGCGGGCCATGGGCGTACCGTTTACGGCCGCACACGGTTCGGTGCGATTTAGTCTCTCGCGATATAACACGCAGGAGGAAGTGGATTTTACGGCCGAAAAGATGCCGCAGATCATCGAAACGCTGCGCAAGCTCTCGCCCTTTGTCGAGCAGAAATAAAAAAACAGATGCGCCTAAGCAGATTACGTGTGTGATTACGGAATATAGCCGTTTGAGTGTTTTGCTGACTTTTTATTGCGCAAGTTGACATCAGATATTCTCATCCGGTATATTTCCATTTTCGAATAAGTCAGGAACAATCGATGAAACCATTAACGATGCGGCAGCGGATATTGGCGGTGATCAAGGGGGAGTCCCTCGATCGGGTGCCATTCGTTCAATACTATGAATTACCGCCGCAGCCGAAGATTCTTTGGGATTATGTGGGTCGCGATAATGTCGGATTGCTGCGATGGACTTTGATTCACCGACTCGAGCATCCCAACTGCAAAATTGTAACCGAGGATATTGCCAGAGATGATCTCAAAGGCCTGCGGACTGTCGTTACCACCCCAAGCGGCACAGTTACCGAAGAAAAATATTTCGAGCCGACATTCGGCACGGCTTCGATCGAAAAGCACTTCGTCACCGACAAAGACGATTATGTGATTTTAGCCGAGTTTCTGGAAGATGGAATTGTTGTCAAAGATTTTTCCGAGTTTTATCTGCACGATCAGCAGCTCGGTGACGACGGTCTGCCCTTAGTCTATCTGCATCGCACCCCGTGGCAGCAGCTCTGGATCCAGTGGGTCAGTATCGAGGATCTCTGTCTGCACGCGATCGATTGCCCGGAGCTGCTGGATCGCTGTATCGGCGCAATGCTGCGCCAGGAGCAGGAAATCTTTAAGATCGCGGCCGACAGCCCCGCACAATGGTTCGATATCGGCGACAATATCACCGCACCGTTGGTCGGCGTCGAGAATTTCAAAAAATACTGCGTACCGTCCTATAACCGACTGGCCGAGATGCTCGCGCCAAAAAAATTGCCGGTCATCGTCCATATGGACGGTGATCTCAAGCCGCTCTGGGAGGCGATCGGCGAATCGAAAGTCGGCGGGCTCGATTCCTTTTCCCCGCCGCCGGATAACGATACCCCGGTTGCGAAAGCCCTCGATATGTGGCCTGATAAACGGTTATTTTTGAATTTCCCATCCTCGGTGCATCTGGCGGACGAGCAAACCATATATGAAACCGCAATGAATATCCTCGAAGCCGGCGGGCACAGTGGGCGACTTCAGATCCAAGTCTCCGAGAATGTGCCGCCCGATATCTGGCGAAAAAGCTATCCCCAGATTATTCGCGCGATCAACGATTTTGGTAAACCCTGATCGAGCGGGCCAGTTGTAACAGTTATCCGAGGATTTTTCACCTACTAAAGCAATTTTTCTTCGATTTTTATCCAAACCGCCACCGTTAAAATACCGATACTATATTTGCTGTAGCGATTGATAATTGTCATGTTTTAAGAATGGTGTGAAGAACCCAAGGGAATGAATGAACAAAGCGAAGTCAAAAGACCGTGAAGATCGTAATACCGGCAGGGAATATCACGCATCCCTGGTCGAGCAGATCACACCGCTGGCGCGGCATATCAACTGCCTGGATATCGACCGGATCGCCGACGCCTGTATCGAAACGATCCCGGATCTATTAAAGGTTCGCTACGCCTCGTTGTATATCCTTGATGATACGACCAATATTCTGCATCTTCAAAAATGCAATCACACCTTTTTGATCAATAAAATTGTCTCGCTGAACCAGACGCCGCCGCCGCCGATGGTCCTGGCGGTCCAAAGCAAACGGCTGATCAAAGTTGAAGATATCGATACGCACGATGCGCCTTATATTCGCCGGTCGCAGCGGGCCTTTGCGGAAAATTACCAGACGAAAAACTGCATCATTGCGCCGCTGTTATGCCAGGATCGTGTTGTAGGAGTGTTGAATCTGGCGGATCGGACCGAAGAGGGCGGTTTTTCCACCGAAAGTGTGGCGTTGATCGAATTGTTCAGTCAGTTGATCGGCGCTTCGATCGGCAACATCAAGATGTTCGAAAAGATCCAGCGTCAGGCCACCACAGACGGCCTGACGGGTCTGGTCAATCACCGCACATTCTACGATACGCTCGAAAAAGAATTGTGGCGTTCGCGCCGCTACGGCGGGCATATCTCGCTGGTGATGATTGATGTGGATAATCTCAAGAAGATTAACGACAGCTACGGTCACCGTGCAGGCGATAAGGTGATCAAGGCCATCAGTGCCAAGATCAAAGAATGCATCCGCCAGATTGATACAGCCGCACGATACGGCGGCGATGAATTTGCCGTGATTATGCCCAATACCGATCTGGAGTCGGCCACGATCGCGGCCAAGCGAATGGTCGATGTGGTCTCGAATTCATCGGTCACCTGGAAAAAAGAACAAATTCCGCTTTCGGTCAGTGTGGGCCTGGGCCAGTATGACGCCAACAGTACGCCCGAAGATATTACCAGTAAAAGCGACAAGGCCCTTTACAAAGCCAAAAAGGCCGGCAAAAACACCTTCCGCGTCTTCGAAAACAACGCCGCTTGATCCGGCACCGTTTTCGTATTCAAAAAAGTTCCTTTCATATTCAATTTTATTCTTGACATTACCCTGCGCCTGTTTATTCTATAGCATTACGCAAAGCATTGCGTAATGCATTGCGTGATGGGTTATGGTATTTTGGAGATCGTTCGTAAAATGCGAGAATTGAAAATGTCTTTGTTTTTTCTGTTTTTAGCGGCAGTGTTTCTGGTCGAGGGCTGCCATTGTCTTTCACATGATCGATCCAATTGCTTTTTCATCGATACCCACACCGGTTGTGATAGTAATCCGGGAACTTTCGGGCGGCCGTTCAAAACACTCAAACATGCAAAGCATACAATTCGAACCGTTCTTGGCGATGGCATCGATGGCGATATAACGGTTTATCTGCGGGCAGGGACATATTATCTAAAAGATTCGTTGTGTTTTGATCATCGCGACAGCGGCAAAAACGGCTTTCAGGTCACCTATCGCAGGTATAAAGATGAGCCGGTTAACATCATCAGCGGACGGTTAGTTACCCAATGGCAGCAGTATCAAAACGGTATTTATAAAGCAAATGTCGGCAAAGGCTTGAAGTGGCCGACGTTATTCGAAAACGATCGGTGGTGCCGCCTGGCCCGCACACCCAACACCGGTTATTTCAATGCAGCCGGCGGGCAAACCTGTCCGGATGGCAAGTCCGAGGTTGTTTTCAAGCAAGCAGATATCCCCCGTCAATTTGATCTGCGTGATGTGCGGATCCAGATATGGGCGGGCTATCATAAAGAATGGGACGGCGGAAAGAATTACGACTGGTACCGCTCGATCCTGCCGGTCCGCTCAATCGATTGGGAAAAACGAACCATATATTCGGATTACAAAAGCTGGTGGTTTATCCACGCGCATAATCGCTATTTTCTGGAAAACAGTTTGGATTTCCTCGATTCGCCCGGTGAATATTATTATGATTTGGCCGAGGGGGTTCTTTATTACTACCCGATGACCGAGCCGATCGACAAACAGCATATCTTGATCTCGACGGTTGATAACCTGCTATGTTTCAAAGGAAAAGATCGCGACCACCCGGTTGAGAATATCACCATCGAAGGTTTGGCGCTGGCGGTCACTTATGGACCGGCGGCCATGGCTGAAAACGCGAAATGGGGAAATCATGCCCTGATTTTCTGTGAAAATGCCCGGAATATCACGGTCAAAAACTGTCATTTGAAAAACGGCGGCAATAACGGCATTTCGCTGAGCAAATTCAATCAGGATCACCTGATTACCGGCAATCTGATCGAGGATTGCGGATTTTCCGGTATCACCGGCGGGGGGTATATTTTTGGAAAATGGCAAGTAAATAATATCAGCCGGGCTTATATCAACCGCGGGCATGTGATCTCGAATAATCATATCCGTCGCGGCGGCCAAATCATTGGGCACGGATCGGGAATCTGGTTTTACGAAACCGGTGATAACGAGATCTCGCATAACCTGATCGAGGATATGCCGCGGTACGGGATTATCCTGCTCGGCGGTTCGACCTATTCAACCATGGTTAACCCTGCTGAACACGGCGGCTATGATGGGGTGATATTTGGTCGTGAAGTAACATGGGATAATCATGGCGACTTTCTCTTTGCCCGCGATAACCGAATCATCTACAACGAGATTCGAAACGTCCTGACCGACAGCGAGGACGGCGGGGCGATTTATACCTGGGGTCTGGGCAAGGGCAATATCATTTCGCATAATTATGTGCATGATATTGACTGCGGGATCGACGATGCGATGTATGCCGGGATCTACTTAGATGACGCCTCGCATGATACGAAAGTAACGCACAATATCATCAGCCGTCTGGGCGGGGCGTGGTACACCTACCCGATGTGTATCAAGGGCGTTGGTGTCGAGATCACCAACAATATGATCGTTGACAATAATGCCGTCGCATCGGTTTATATTCTCCAGACAATTCTCGATGAGATGCCCGAAACGCCCAAAGGGATCACCCACGAGCGTGTCGATGATCTTGTTTTAGAGCGAAATATTATCTCACAGGGAAAGGGCGATCTGATCTACCTGATCTATCCGTGGAAAGAAACGATCATAGCATCCTCGGATTATAATGTATTTTATCATCCGGGCGGACAATATATGATGCAGATCCACTGGGAAGATGAATCATTACAGCAGTGGCAGTCACGTTTGGGTGGTAAATACGATCGGCACAGTATTATCGCCAACCCGAAATTGAAAAGCGATTTTCGGCTTTCGAAGGATTCGCCGGCCCTGAAACTCGGATTTGAACCGATCGATGTCGAACAGATCGGCTTAACCAAAGATTTTCCAGAACAATTTAAGAAATGAAAAGGGATTGATCTATGGATCACAAAAGACAAATAGGGCGGCGTGCGTTTCTCAAATCGACGGCGGCAGCGGTTTCGGCATTTGGTATGGGCGGCTGTGCAAAGCAAATGGTATTTACCGAGCGTATCGCAGATGTCAATCGCAAAAGCCGCCGGCCGAATATCATCCTTGTTTTAGTCGATGACATTTCGGCTTTCGATATTGGCTGTTACGGCAGCCCTTTCAAGACGCCGAATATCGACCGGATGGCCGCCGAGGGTGTGCGGTTCGAGACCTGCTGGGCGACACCGATGTGTACGCCTTCGCGGGCGGAACTGTTGACCGGCAAATACGGTTTTCGCACGCGGGTTTATCACAACGCCATGCGGCCGTCTGGCAGCGAGCCCGGCGGGCATTGGGGCGACAGCTATACCCTGATACCGGAATTACTCAAACGATATGGCTATGTGACGATGCTGGCCGGCAAATGGCAGATGGACGGAAGCTATCCGACAGTGGTATTCGATTATGGCTTTGACGAATATTGCAGGCACCACGAATGGATTAAAAATCTGCCCGAAGGGGCGCAGTTTGATGGGTATGTTGCCGGTGAAAAACATATGTTCCCCGGCCGTACCAGCGGTTACTGGCATCCGTGTGTTACGGTGAACGGGCAACTGATGAAAACGACAAGGGACGATTACGGTCCGGATATTTATACCGATTACATTCTTGATTTTATGACGCGACACCAAGATCGCCCGTTTTTCGTCTATTATCCAATGATGCTGGCCCACCATCAGACCAATCATATCGGTGATCAGAAAATGACCAGTGTCCCCGTGCCGATCCGCGATGCCAACGGCAAGTGGACGGGCGGCGTTTCGCCGACTGAACTGAAATATAACGTCGAGTACGTGGATTATCTGATGGGCCGGATTCGCAGGCATATCGAAAAACTCGGATTGGCCGATGAAACGATCATCATTTTTACTGCAGATAATGCGAGCCTGCCGTATGGCAAGTGCACACCTACCGAATCGGGCTGTCGCGAACCGTTGATTTGCTTTGCCCCGGGCATAATCCAAAAAGGTGTTGTCAGTGAAGAATTGGTTGATTTTACGGACATCTATCCGACGATTGCCGAATTTGCCCAGGCAAAAATGCCGGCTGACGATGAATTCGACGGTCTGAGTTTCGCCGGTATCCTGCGCGGGGATAAAAATGCCAAAACGCGAGACTGGATATTCAGCTATTACGCGGACAAACGAATGCTTCGAACAAAGAACTGGTATCGGGACGGCAACGGGCGGTTCTACGATTGTCGTAGCGGCCGCACCGGAAAATATACCAAAGAATACCACCGGGAAGTAACAGATTCGACGGAACCTGAGGTCATCGAAGCCAAACAGCGATTTGAAGGAATCCTTGAAAATCTGCCCGAACCGCCGGCCGACGATCCGCTGCGCGATCGGTTTCATCAGCAGTGGGAGATCAAGTTCCAGGAGAATTTGAAGCGGTATGAAAAAAATTACGGATCGAAGAAAACGCAAGAAAAATGATTGCCAATGACACAACCGGCCAGGTCAGTCTCAAACGCATCGCCGAGGCGGCGGGCGTTTCGGTGACAACCGTTTCGCGTGTGCTGCGGGAAAAGGGGGAAATTTCCCAGGCCACGCGTAGTAAAGTCCTTCGTGTTGCCAAACGCCTTCGGTACCGCCCGAACCTGACTGCGCGCGGGGTTTACTGGGGAAAGACCAATACGGTCGGCGTGATCATTCCGGCCGCATCGAACTTTGATGTGCGGATCGTCTTCGGTATTCACGATCAACTGGCCAAGCAGGATATTGTTCCGATCACCCTTTGGAGCGGCAGTTGGGACGGCATCGGTGATAAAGAAAAGACCGAAAATGTGCTCAAACAGATCCATCATCTGGTGGACCGTCGTGTCGATGGCGTGATCGTGCGGCCTCACAATACCTTCAAGAATCTCTATATTCAGGAAATCCTCGAACGCAATATCCCATTGGTGACGGTGGATCGAAATTTTCTGGGGTCGAATGCGGATTTTGTCGGCACCAATGATATGACCGGCGGTACCCTGGCCACGCAGCATCTGCTGGATTTGGGACATCGCCGGCTGGTGCATATCGCCGGACCGTTTAAGGTCACGACCGGAAAGCTGCGTCGAAAGGGTTTTGAAGCGGTTCTTGGTAATATCCCCGGCGTCAAATACGATATCATCGAGGATCGCAGCTTCGGTACCGACCCGAACATTGTGGAAAAGATATTCGATTTAAAGAGTCGCCCGACGGCCGTCTTTGCCGCCAACGATAAGATCGCTCAGAATATTTATATTGCGGCCCGCAGTCGAGGACTTCGAATCCCGCAGGATCTGTCGGTGGTTGGTTTTGCGGATTTGGACTTTTCGGCGTTGATGGATCCGCCGCTGACCACGGTTCGCCAACACCCCTATGAAATCGGCAAGCATGCGGCCGAGATCCTCATCGATCGAATCGAGAGCAAAGGCGATAAAAAGATCATATCGCGGTTACTGGAACCGGAACTGGTGGAACGAAAATCAACATGCCCCTGTCATTCAAAGGATAAAGACTGATGCATTCGGTGGACTGGTGGATTGTTGGCGGATTTGTATTGATATTAGCGATCGTTACGCTCTGGACGTGGCGTTATACCAAAAGCGTGGCGGATTTTCTGGCGGCCAATCGCTGTGCCGGGCGGTATCTGCTGACCACAGCCGATGCGATGGTCGGACTCGGCGCGATCAGTATTATCTCCTTTTTCGAGATCTATTACGAGGCCGGATTTACCGCACAGTGGTGGAATATGATGATCACCCCGTTTATCCTTTTTACGACATTATCCGGATGGGTGGTTTACCGCTTCCGCCAAACCCGGTGTTTGACGTTGATGCAGTTTTTCGAATTGCGGTATAATAAAAGTTTTCGCATCTTTTTTGCGATTATCTCGTTCGTCTCCAGTATGGTTGGGATCGGGATTATGCCGGCCGTAGCGGCACGTTTTTTTTTGACATTCTGCGGGTTCGGCCAGACCATGGAAATTGCAGGCATGACCCTTTCAGTGTTCCCGATCCTGATGGCGGTGATTATGCTCATCTCGCTGTTCTTTACGTTCAGCGGTGGACATATCACCGTCATGATCACCGATTTTCTACAGGGTATTTTCAGTAATATCGTATTTCTGCTGCTGCTGGTTGTTTTGATGGTCAAGTTCCCGTGGTCAAAGATCATTGACAGCCTGGCCCTTGCCCCGCCCGATGCCTCGATGCTGCGACCGCTGCATACCGGCGGCATGAAGAATTTTGGAATATGGTTCTTTCTGGTCCAGGCGTTCAATTATTTCTTTGTCTATCCGACATGGCTGGGCAACCAGGCCTATAAAAGCGCCGCCAAAAACGCCCACGAGGCCCGCATGGCTTTGGTGCTTGGCAACGTTCGCGGCATTGTGATCTACACGGTTATTATGCTGCTGCCCATCTGTGCATACATGGTGATGCATCATCCCGATTTTTCGGGGATCGCCGCCTCCGTGACCGATCAACTTCAGTCGCTCGATGATGAATCCGCTCAACGGCAGATGATCACCCCGATGGTGATGAGCCGAATCCTGCCGGTGGGTGTGGTTGGCGCGTTTTGCGCAGTCATGTTCGCCGCCTTTATCAGTACCAGCGATACGATCCTGCACGCCTACGGAAGCATCCTGATCCAGGATATTATCCTGCCGTTTCGCAAAAAACCATTTTCACCGCGAACGCATATGTTTTTATTGCGGGCGGCGATCATCGCTGTGGCAATCTTTATCTATTGTTTCAGCCTGCTGTTTCGCCAAACCCAGCATATCGTCATGCACTGGGCAATTGTCGGTTCGATCTATTATGGAGCTGCCGCTGCGGGCTTGATTGGCGGATTATACTGGAGCCGCGGCACGACGGCGGGTTGCTGGGCCGCCGGGGTGGCCGGTTTGGTCCTCGGCACAGGCGGAACATTGATTTATCAAGTTAATCCCGATTTTCCGATCACCGGACAGACGATGTCATTCTGGATTGCGATGATTGTTTTTGCACTCTATGTTGGCGTTTCGCTGTTGGATAATCGAATCTTCAAGCGAAAACCGTTCGACATGGACAAACTCCTGCATCGCGGGCAATATACCGTTAAACAGGACCAGGGCCCGCTCTATGAAATCAAGGGCATGGTCTATCGGCTGATTGGTGTCGGCAAGGAATTTTCTGGTAAAGATAAATTTATCTATATTGGTGTGCTTGGCTACAGTTTACTCTGGTTTTTCTTCTTTGTTGTAGTTACCATCGTCAACGGGTTTATCGATCTGTCGCAGCAGTGGTGGTCAACGTTCTGGCGGTTCTCGATCTACAACACGATGCTCGTCGGCACGATCGTGACGATTTGGCTGCTGACCGGCGGTATAAAAGATTTGATGTATTTGTTCAGGACGCTTAGCACATTGCAGCGTGATCAATACGATGACGGCATGGTTCTTGACGGCCAAAACCTGGAAGACCGGCCGCATCAGCAATTACCCGAAACAAAAAATAATGAAAACACTATGGAGGATTCATGAAAGAAAACGAACTGCGATTTCGACATGTGCATCTGGATTTTCACACCAGTGAAGCGATTCCCGAGATTGGGGCGGATTTTGATCCGGACGTGTTTGCAGAAACCCTGAAAAAGGCCCATGTCGATACGATCAACTGTTTCGCCCGCGGCCATCACGGCTGGTTATATTATAACAGCAAAAAATTTCCCGAGCGGATTCACCCGAACCTGGTTAATCGTAATCTGTTGAAAGAACAGATCAAAGCCTGCCATAAGCGCGATATCCGCATCCCAATCTATATCACCGTTCAGTGGGACCAATATACCGCTGAACGCCATCCCGAATGGCTGACCATGACCGCCGACGGCAAGCAGGAAGGCACCGAACCGTATAAGGCCGGGTTCTATCGCAGCCTTTGCCTTAATACGCCGTACGTTGATCTGCTCAAGGAAATGACCGAAGAAGTCCTCACCACACTGCCGACCGACGGTATCTGGTTCGATATCGTCCTGCCGAAGGACTGTTCGTGCAGCTATTGCCGCCGCGATATGCTTGGCCGCGGACTGGATCCATCGGACCGTCGCACCCGCATTCAATTTGGCCTGGAGGTGTTGGAGAAATTCAAACTCGATATGACCAGATTCGTTCGAAAGTTCAACAAGGACTGCCATATTTTCTATAATTCCGGTCATATTTCGGCGATCCACCGCGGTTCGATGCCCGCCTATACACACCTGGAGCTCGAATCGCTGGCCAGCGGTTTTTGGGGTTATATGCATTTTCCAGTCACCGCCCGTTACGCTCGCACGCTTGGCAAAGAGATTCTCGGCATGACCGGCAAGTTCCAGACAGTCTGGGGTGATTTCCATTCTTTCAAGAATGTCCACGGCTTGAAATTCGAATGTCAGCGGGCACTGGCGCTCAATGCCAAATGCTGCATCGGCGATCAACTGCCGCCCAACGGCAATATCTGCAAATATACCTATGACCTGATCGGCCGCGCCTATGCCGACATCGAACAGAAAGAGCCGTGGTGCACCAAAGCCGAACCGGTAACGGAGATTGCGGTGATGCACCCCGAGGAATTTCATGATTTCGATCCGACCAAAGGTATCCCGCATTCGCTGCTGGGTGTTACGCGGATGCTGCAGGAGGGCGGCCACCAGTTCGATATCGTCGATACCAAGGCCGATTACTCCGACTACAAGCTGCTGATTTTGCCCGATGAGATTCCGGTCGATAAAATGCTTCAGAAAAAGATTAAGGATTATTTGAAAAAAGGGGGTACGGTTATTGCATCGTTCGAATCAGGAATGAATGCGGACAAAACCGAATTTGTTCTCGACAGTCTCGGTGTCTCGTTTAAAAGCGACGGCCCCACAGACGAGCAGGGCAGACTCGCGCGGGGCCGCTGGTATCCTAATAATGATTACACCGACTACATTGTCCCTCGCGGCGCGATCGGCAAAGGCCTCAATCCGACCGAATATGTGATGTATCTGCGGGCGATGGATATCAAAACCCGCAGCAAAACCGCCAAGGTGCTGGCCGACCGGGTGGCAGCCTATTTCGACCGCACATATGCGCATTTCTGTTCGCACTTGCAGACGCCGTCGAGCGGCAAAAAGGCCGGCCCCGCCATCGTGCAAAACGGTAAGTGCATCTATTTTGCACACCCCATATTTTCAACGTATAGTATCAACGGGCCGCTGTGGTGCAAGACGATGCTCTTTAATGCGATCGATATGCTGATGGGTCGGCCATTGTTGAAGCATAACGGTCCCAGTACGATCATGGCGACGATCAATGCGCAAAAGAAAAAAAATCGCTGGGTGGTTCACCTGCTGCACTATATTCCTGAACGGCGGGCCGAAAAGCTCGATATTGTTGAGGACTGTATCGGGCTTTATAACGTTGAGATTTCGGTCAATGCCCCGCGAACGGTCAAGTCGGTGACCTGTGTGCCGCAAAAACAGGATATTGACTTTAAGGCCGACGGCAAATCGATTATATTCACCGTGCCGGAAATTCACGGCCACCAGATGGTGAGTATCAATTTTAAGAAATCATAATTTTCAGAAAGGAAGCACGCAGATGTCATTAACCGATGGGATGGCGGCGATCAATCTCGAAATGCCGCCGCGGATACCGCGAACGGAATATTCGGCCGAAGAGCACTGGGACCTGATCAAGGCGGTCACGGGTATTGCGGTTACGCCCGACAGCAGCGAAGCGGATAAGCAAAAGGCCCGAAGTGCGTTTATCAAGGCGTGGCACTATGATTTCTATTGGTTTACGCTGATCTATAATGAGGCGTTCGGCGATCTGCGAACCAGTATGGGGCACGCCGAGTACGCGGCCGGTGGTGTCGATTATCGCGATGATGCCAAGTGTCCCTTTAAGATGCCGGAAGAGGTGCTCGATTTTGATTTTGAGAAAGCCTATGGCCGCATCGACGAGGCTGCTGTTGTCAAACGCTTCGAGGACGATTACAAATCCCGCTGCGAAAAATATCCCGACCTGGTGAATATGACCGGCATCTATATCACCTGTATCTCCGGTATGCTCGAAGTATTTGGCTGGGATATGTTTTTGCTGGCCGCTGGTGTCGATTTGCCCAAATTCGGCGAACTGACTTTGCGATACGGCCAATGGGTGCAGCAGTATTTCGATGCACTGGCAAAGGCCGATGTGCCGGTGGTAATGGTGCACGATGACATCGTCTGGACGAGCGGGCCGTTTCTGCCGCCGGATTGGTATCGCCAGTTCGTCTTCCCGAACTATAAAAAGTATTTCGCCCCGCTGATCGACAGTGGCAAGAAGATCATGTTTACCTCCGATGGTGACTATACGGCCTTTATCGATGATGTTGCCGATGCGGGCATCCACGGCTTTGTCATGGAGCCATGCACCGATATGAAATATATCGCTGAAAAGTACGGCCAAACACACGCCTTTATCGGCAACGCCGATACCCGCATCCTGCTCGAGGGCACTAAGGCCGACATCGAGGCCGAGGTTCGCCGCTGTATCGATATCGGAAAAGGGTGCCCGGGTTTTTTCATGGCTGTCGGCAACCATATCCCCGCCAATACGCCGGTCGAGAATGCCCTCTATTATAACGAGGTGTATGAAACGCTTTCCATGCGTTAGCCCGGTCAGTCGCTGATTAGTTGTTTCCGCCATCGCCGGTGGGCTATAGCAAGGTTCGCACACGAATTCCGCATCTATTTGAAGCGGGGCCAATCAGGGTGGAGTAAGCACACGCAACTCACGGAAAACGGCCAAATTCGTTTTGGGGTGAATTTCATTGACGGCGGTGGAATATTAGTATATTGTAAAACCGTTGGAAAACGAGGATTAACTCATATAAAAGGAGTATTTGTGCAGGATGCGGTCAAGACAGACAAGGGGCCCTTTATCGCCAAGGTAGCGAGCAACTACCGGCTGCATGGGACATTTTACCGGCTGGTGCTGGAATTCGAGGGTACCGGTGCCGCGGCGTTTGTACAGACGACGCCGGGCCAGTTCGCGCAGCTCGATCTGTCGGGCGTATCGCTTCCGGATGCCAAATATATCCCCGAATCACTGAAAGATGCAGCTATGCGGCATACGCTGCTGCGCCGGCCGTTCAGTTTCATCGCTGTCGATGGGGACGAGAATCACTGCCGCGTGGAGATCCTGTACTGTGTTGTCGGGCCGTCGAGTTTGCGGATGACGACGTTGCGATCGGGTCATAGTGTCAGTGTGATCGGGCCGTTAGGCAATGGATTTTCGATGAAACAGAACAAAACGCTGGCCCTGCTGGTGGTCGGGGGGATGGGGGCCGGGCCGCTGGTGCATATGGCCGGCGAATTGACGAAGAAACAGCCCGAAATGCAGGTACTGGCCTTCGCCGGTGCGCGTACGAAAAAGGAATTGCCGTTCGAAAAGGTGCTGGACGAGGTGTCACAGGGAGTGGGCTTTTCGATCCGTGAGTTCGGCCGCTATGCGGTGGAATCCAAGGTTGCCACCGATGACGGGACGCTGGGTTTTTCGGGGCTTGTAACCGATTGCCTGCAACAGTGGCTCGACCAGAACCGGCCGGAAACCAAAGAGACGATCATCTATAGCTGCGGCCCCGAGCCGATGATCAAACGTATGGCCGAGATGGCCCAGCAGTGGCATATCGAGTGCCAGTTGAGCCTGGAGCGGAATATGGGCTGCGGCGTGGGGCTGTGCCAAAGCTGTGCGGTTGCGTGCAAATCGGAAACGAGCGAAATGGTGTATAAAATGTGCTGCAAGGACGGGCCGGTCTTTGACAGCCGTGAGTTGGTGTTTAAGGATTAGTGATGGCAGATGGTTCAGTGGACATGTCGGTTGGATTCGGGCCGTTGACGCTCAGCGGGCCGTTGTTTACCGCGTCGGGGACGTGCGGGTACGCCGACGAACTGTCCGAATTTATGGATATGAATACGCTCGGCGGGTTTATCACCAAAAGCATTACGCTCAAGCCGCGGCTGGGTAATCCGGTGCCGCGGATTGTCGAGACCGATTCCGGGATGCTCAATGCGATCGGACTGGCGAACATCGGTGTCGAGGCGTTTATCCGGGAAAAGCTTCCAATCCTGAAAGATCTGGGGCCGAAAGTATTTATTAATGTCGCCGGTGAGACGATCGAGGAGTATCAGGCGGTGGTGGCTAAGCTGGCTGGACGCGAGGAAATTGACGGATTTGAACTGAATATCAGTTGCCCGAATGTTAAAAAAGGCGGGGTTGCTTTTGGCACGGACCCAAAACTGGTTAATGAGATCACCGCGGCCGTGAAATCGAAATGCGGTGACAAAATGCTGATGGTCAAGCTCTCACCGTCAGTTTTGGATATTACCACAACGGCAAAGGCGGCGGTCGAGGCCGGGGCGCAGGCATTGAGCTTGATCAATACCTTAACGGCGATGGTGATCGATATCGAGTCGAAAAAGCCGGTTCTTGCGAATCGCACGGGCGGCTTAAGCGGCCCGGCCATCAAACCGATCGCGGTTTATCTGGTCAATCGGGTCTATCGCGAAGTCTGCAAAAGTGCGAATATTCCAATCCTGGGGCTGGGCGGGATCCGTAACGCTTCGGATGCGGTCGAATTTATGCTGGCCGGCGCGACCGCTGTGGCGGTGGGGACATGGAGCTTTGTCGAGCCGGGCGGCGCAGTGCAGGTCAAAAACGGGATCGAATCCTACTGCCGCAATCATGAGATCAGCAAGGTCGGCGAACTGACGGGTGCTTTGGAGCAATAAGATGGAAACGCTTAAATTGCTGTGCGATTATTTTCCGACGGCGGTGTTTACGGGTAAATGTCTGGTTTTTATCAGCGAGGACTGGCGGGTGGAGCTGACCGAGCACAAGGACAGTGACTATACCAAGGGTGACAAGCAGCCGCCGATCATTCGGGTGCGGATATTCAAAAAAACCGTCAACGGTGAGTTATTGCCGGGGTATTATGAAGATTTTCAGCTCGAACAGATGGGGGAATTGGCCGAGCAGATCGAAAAATATGTTCAGTTGGCGATTGGGGCCAATATTCGGGAAATTTAAATATCCAACTTTTTAACACATTCGGTGTGAAAAATCATTTCATGTAAATAAAAAGAAGCTCGAGGGCCATTGAAATAGCGATCACAATCGGTGCAATAAAGACAATGGCTAGTGTGCAATTGAGCCAGAAAAGGGTTCTTCCCGCTAAATTCTTCAAATATTTATCATTGAACGCTTTGGCCCAAACCAGGTTTTTTCGGGTTTTCAGCGGCCTTGAGAAGCTGTCGCACCAGAAATTTCGCTGCGGAAATCCGGGATTAATCGCGGCCATATAACGGCTTAGCATCTTGACATATGTCAATTGCATAAAAGTAGATATCCCGCAAACCGCGACGCAGATTATAATAACAACCGAAATAATCATTTTCTGCCTCCTCCAATTGTTGCAGATTAACATTTCCTTATAAAATGGATTATATAGGCTTTTTGGGCGAAGTCAATAGGGTGGGGAAGATAAAAACAATTTATGAAAGAAAATAAATATTCAACTGGGTTGATTTTTAGGTGTCGAACCGTAATCGCCTTATAATTTAGAACTTACAAAAAATTCTTAACAAAAATATAACAAAAGATTAAAATTCCCCTAACATAAATCAAACAAAATACTTCAAATTTTAATGATTTGAAGGGTTAAGATAATGTCGCAGGAAAATATATTAGTTGTCGAAGATGAGGAAGATGTCGCCGAATTGGTGCGGTATAATCTGGAAAAAGCCGGATTTGCGGTAGAGCTTGCAAGCACGGGTGAGGCCGGTCTTCGAAAGGCCCAGGCATCTGTTCCGGATTTACTGATCCTGGATTTGATGTTACCGGGGATTGACGGCCTGGAGGTATGTCGCGAAATCCAAAAAGATTCCCAGCTCAAATCGATGCCCATCGTGATGCTCACCGCCAAGGGCGAGGAATCGGATATCGTCAAGGGATTGGAAATGGGCGCGGATGACTATATTACCAAGCCGTTTAGTCCCAAAGTGCTGATCGCACGCGTTCGACGAATTATCGAACGGGTGAAACGGAATGTGGATGACAATGCGGTTCTGCAAATGCACGAGATCAGACTGGATCCGGCCCGTCACGAGGTCCGGGTGAAAAACAAGCCGGTCAAATTAACCTTTACTGAATTTAATATTCTGCAAATGCTGATGCGGCGTGCCGGACTGGTTTTTTCGCGCTATCAAATCGTCGATGCGATCCACGGCAGCGATTACCTGGTGACGGACCGGGCAGTGGATGTACAGATCGTGAACCTGCGGCGCAAACTCGGATCGAGCGGTAAAAATATTGAAACGGTTCGCGGGGTCGGATATCGTTTTAAGGATTGATTGATTGTGAAACGCCATTTGCTGTGGAAACTTTTTTTTTCATTTTTTGCGGTTACGGTACTCACACTACTGGCGATCACGTTTTATTTTTCGCACACATTTCGCATTCGATATGAGCAGCAAATTGCATCCGATCTGCAGTCGCGGTTGCAATTGGTGATCGAAAATCTTACCACGTCGCTCGATTCGGGAACATTTGATGGCATGAGTGAAACGGTGGCCCTTCTTTCACAGGCGGCCGAAATGCGCATCACGGTGATGCTCCCTAACGGTCAGGTCATTGCCGAGTCGCATCAGGATCCGTCACAAATGAAAAATCATTCCAATCGGCCGGAATTTAGACAAGCGGTCGTCCAGGAATATGGGATGGATGTTCGGATAAGTCCGACGTTAGGCCAGCGGTTGATGTATATTGCATCTGCCGTCCGCAAGGATCAGGATGTCATCGCCGTTGTTCGCGGTTCAGTGCCCATATCAGGAATTGAGCAGGGACTTCATTCCATTTACAGCCATATGTTCGAGGTTGGAGTCATCGTTGTGATAGCGGTTGCCGTGATACGCTGGTTTATTTCGCGCAGTATTACGTCTCCGTTGGAGCGGATGCGTCATACGGTCCAGCAATTTGCACGCGGTGATCTGAGTCATCGGGTCGATGTGCCTCGCTCGTCGGAACTGGCGGATTTGGCGACGACTTTCAATGATATGGCGCAACAGCTTCAGCAGCGGATGGATACGATCCTGCGCGACCGCAACGAAAATCAGGCGGTCCTTTCCAGCATGGTCGAAGGGGTGATTGCTGTGGATACCAACGGTTATATCCTCAGCATTAATAAAGCGGCCGCATACTTTTTACAGGTCGAACCCAAAAAAGCAACCGGCAAGCATATTGAAGAAGTAACGCGAAACAGCGAACTGGAAGCGTTGATCCGCCGGACCATTGACAGTGCCGAAACAACAGAGGGGATGCTGAATCTGGTGCGTGAGAACGCCGATGTGCCGGTTGCAAGCTATCAGGTTCATGGTGCCGGATTGACGGACGAACAGGGTCAAAAACGCGGGGCCGTTATTGTCCTGCATGATATGACCCAGGTGAAACGACTTGAAAATATCCGTCGCGATTTTGTGGCAAACGTGTCGCATGAACTTAAAACACCGATCACCTCCATTAAAGGTTTTGTTGAAACACTGCAGGAAGGCTATTTTTCCGATCCCGATCAGGTTCAGCGGTTTTTGGCGATCATTGCCAAACACGCGGACCGGCTTAATGCGATCGTCGAAGACCTGCTGGCATTGTCTCATTTAGAGCAGGGCGGCGATGGACGCAAAATTTCCTATACCAATATCGACATCCGTCATGTTTTAGATGCGGCGATTGAACTGTCCGATTTGAAAGCCAACCAAAAAAATATATCCCTTGAAATGAGTTGCCCCAAAGGCCTTCACATTCGGGCGAACGATGCTTTGCTCGAGCAGGCGATCACTAATCTGATCGATAACGCAATCAAGTACAGCGATACGGGCGGGGTCATCTCGATACAGGCGGCCGATGAGAATAATGAGGTTATTATTTCCGTGGCCGACAACGGCTGTGGAATCCCTCAAAAACATTTAACGCGGATATTTGAGCGGTTTTATGTGGTGGACAAGGCCCGCAGCCGTAAACTCGGTGGAACCGGCTTAGGCCTGGCGATCGTCAAGCATATTTCCCAGGTCCACGGCGGATATGTAACCGTCCATAGCGAGGTTGGACAGGGCAGCACCTTTAAAATTCATTTGCCGCGCGAATAGTATTTTCACCGAATACACACCATAAGAATTTTTCACCCTAACACAATACTAATAAATTCCTAATGCATATCTAACACTGCGTTAATATCAAATTAAACAGATTTTAATGTATTTCCGGAACGGAACCGGAAACATTGTTTATTAATCCATTGTTTAAGGAGGTTTAGCATGAAGAAAATAATTGTTTTGACGGTCCTTTTGATGTTGTCGGGAGGCGCCGTCGCGACCGATGCCGATGAGCTTGCCGAATTGAAAAAGCAGCTCCAGGCATTGCAGCAGAAAGTGGAGCAGCTTGAGCAAAAGCAGACTCAACAGCAGCGGCAGGTCGATCAGGTCAAAGAGGCCCAGGCGGCCGCACCGGCGACGGCATTACCGGAGAGTGTCCAGTGGATTGAAAATGTTAAGATCAGCGGTGACCTGCGGTATCGTCATGAAACCATTGAGGCCGAGGGCGACAGCAGGGCAGACCGACACCGCCATCGCATACGGGCACGATTAGGTATTGACGGTAAGGTCAATGAAGATTGGGATGTTGGTCTTCGGATCGCCAGCGGTTCGTCGGATCCGGTCTCGACCAATCAGACCCTCGACAGCGGCTTCAGCAGTAAAGACCTGTGGCTGGATCTGGCCTATGCCCATTGGCATCCAAAGACATATGCGGGCTGGGATGTGATGATGGGAAAAATGAAAAATCCTTTATATCGCGCCGGTAAGAATCAATTAATCTGGGACAGTGACCTGAATCCCGAAGGGATTGCGGCCAAGTACACCACCGTGTTTGACGAACGAACGCAATTGTTTGTGATCGGCGGCGGTTTTTGGGTCGATGAAATCAGCAGTACGACCGTTGCCGAAGAAGATGTTTCATTGTGGTCGATTCAAAGCGGACTTGTTCACGAAGTGTCCGATGATACCACCATAACCGGCGGTGCAACCTACTGCGATTATGGAAATGTTAAGAATTCCACGGTAACACTTACCGGTGGCGGCGGCCCCTCATCAACCTTCGATAATAATTTCAGGCTGCTGGAAGTGTTCGGCGAACTGGGTACAAAAATTGACGGTGTTCCGGTTGCCTTGTACGGTAATCATGTCACAAACATCGGGACCGGTACCTCCCAGGATACAGGCTGGTTGATCGGCACCAAGTACAATAAAGCCAAGAAACCCCAGAGCTGGGAGCTGTTCTATGATTATCGCGAGATCCAGAAAGATGCCGTGCCCGGTGCGTTGAATGATTCCGATTTCATCGGCGGCGGAACGGATGGTAAAGGCCATCGTCTGGGCGGGAAATATCAACTCTCGAAGAACCTTCAGGCCGCCTGTACCTATTTTATCAACGAGCGGACCAATAGTTCGGGCAGCGATCTGGATTACCGAAGACTTCAATTGGATATGATCTTCAAATTCTAAGAAAGCTAACAAAACACTAACAAAAAACTAACAATAGAAATATAGAAATACGTATGATGACACTATTTCAAAGGAGATGATTACCATGCGAAAGACAATAGCTTATCTCATGTTGCTCACATTGGTTATGTGCAGCACGGTCGGGGCAGACAATTTGCAGATCGAAGGCTCGACAACCGTCGGCCCGATCGCGGATGCGTTTGCGGAAGTGTTCATGAAGATGTATCCGGATCTTCAGATCAGCGTCAACAAGACCGGCAGCGGTAACGGTGCGGCCGCATTGGTGGACAGCCGGTGCGATATCGCGATCATGAGCCGCTTCATGAAAGACAAAGAATTTAAAAGTGCGGTCGAAAAAGGCGTTTTTCCGGTCGCCCATGCCGTGGCGATGGACGGGGTGTGCGTGGTCGTTCATCCTTCCAATAAATTAAGCGACCTGACGATCGAACAGATCCGCGATATTTATCTGGGCAAGATCAAGAACTGGAAAGACGTCGGCGGGATCGATATGCCGATCGTGGTGATCAGCCGCGATACGTCATCGGGCACTTATGAGACGTTCGAAAAGTTCGTCATGCAGAAAGAAAAGATGGGCGGTCATGTTCAGTATGTCAGCGCGAATCCCGAAGCCCATGCGAAAGTTCGAACAACACCCGGAGCGATCGCCTATGTGGGGCTGGGTTTTCTCGATCATCATGTCAAGGCCGTCAAGGTCAATGATGTCATGCCGAGTCAGGACACGATCGTTAACGGGTCTTATCCGATCAGCCGGCCGTTATATATGTTTACCAACGGCTACCCCAAGTTGGGGTCGATGGCCCATAAGTTCTGTACGTTCTATCTCAGTGAAACCGGGCAGGAAATCGTGCAGGCCAAGGGGTTTGTGCCGGTGACCAAATATTAACCTTGAGATTTGAATAATCGCTGATACAATCTCGAATGATGGATCACAGAGATACGAATACGATCGAATCAACAGCGGCTGGTTTTGACCAGCCGCTGTTGCTTAGCTTTGCGCAGGATGTCCGGGGTTTTTTGCTGCATCATCTCGGGCGGTTGCTGCTGTTTGTTATTACATGCAGCTCGGTCATAGCCGTCTTTTTGATCTTTTTGTTTGTCATTCGCGAAGCGATCCCTTTCATCAGCCAGGTCAGTATGGTCGAGTTTCTCACCAGCACGGACTGGTATCCCGAATCGCACGAAAATCCGATTTTTGGCGCCTTGGCCCTGATCGTCGGATCGTTCTATGTGACAATCGCGGCCCTGCTCCTTTCGGTACCGATCGGGATCATGGCGGCGGTTTTTTTAAGCGATATCGTGTCTTTCCATGTGCGTAATATTATCAAGCCGATCATCGAGATCCTGGCGGCGATTCCGTCAGTGGCATATGGTTTTTTCGCCGCGGTGATTCTTTCGCCGTGGCTCCAGGAGACATTCGGTTTTCCGACCGGTGCCAATGCGCTGAACGCGGCTTTGGTTTTATCCGTTATGGCGCTGCCGACGATTATCAGTGTGGCCGAGGATTCGCTTTCAGCAGTGGGTCGGGAATTGCGTGAGGCGTCCTATGGATTGGGCGCAACGCGAATGGAGACTGTTTTCAAGGTCGTGATACCCGCCGCTCACAGCGGCATTATCGCTGCAGTTATTCTGGGGATGATGCGGGCGATCGGGGAGACCATGGTGGTGTGGATGGCATCGGGTAATGCTAGTCAAATTCCGCATCCCTGGTGGGATTTGTCTCAATCGGTCCGCACGATCACCGCGACCGTTGCCGGTGAGATGGGAGAGACCGAACAGGGTTCGACCCATTACTTTTCGTTATTTGCACTGGGGCTTTTACTGCTGATATTTACGTTTATTCTCAATTCGATCAGTGAAGTATTTCTTGCCCGTGCTAAAAAGACGTTAGGAAAATCATAAGATGCGTTCCAATTATCGCATGTTTGCTGACAAGGTGTTTACGGTATTGGCCGGCAGCACGGTTATTTTAATGACCCTGGTGCTGGTGATTATTCTCGGGCCAATGCTGGTGCGGGGAAGCAGTGCCGTTTTTTTCCGGGGGACTGTGGAATTTCGAAAGTTGCAGCAGGCGATGTTCGACCGGGGCAATACACAAGCCCTTGAACAAGAAATCCAGCAGGTCCGGCAGCACCGCGATGTGATCTATTCGATGATCGAAGATTTCAAGCAGGGTATCGATGCGGATACCCTCAGCGATAAGGCCCGCAGTATTTACCGTCAATACGGAAACGAATTACGATACCAGGGAATTACCGGCGATGCATATCGCGAACGTCGTTCCCTGAGCCGCGAGATTCGCAAAAAACTCGAAGAAGCATTCCAGAGTAACGATCGCGGTCTGATCGAGGCGAATTTGAATGACGTCCTGGGATATGAAAAGGATGAGCGGTTTGCCGGTACGGCCGCGGCCGAATTATTCGAGCTGGCCCGGCAGTATCAAGACGCGATCGCCGATGTGGATTTGGAGAAACGCCAGATATACCGCAGCGAGCTGGCCGAGCTCGAAAGCATTTTGAACGAATTATTCGGTCCCCGACCGGATGAACCGCTGCCGTCGCTGGCGCAGTATCAGTACGGTGCGACGCGGTGGGATATGGCACAAACACTGCTGCACCGGTTTTTCTATAAACAAAAATGGGTCGAAAAAGAACCGGGCCGGCCGCTGGTGGCGGTCGATGAGCCGCGTCGGCAGTCGTTTGCCGGCACTTCGCTTGTGGGGTTGTTTGATTACATGGATGACCATGTCGAGGACATGTTGCGTCCGGAGTTTACGGTCTATTGGCAATATTTTATCGATGACAGTACGCCCGGGCATTATTTCGGCGGGATCGGGCCGGAGATATTCGGTACGCTGATGTTGACACTTTTAAGTATGCTGGTAGTCATTCCGCTGGGGATTATATCGGCGGCCTATCTGGTGGAGTGCGCTTCGGATAATATGATGATTCGAATTATTCGTATGTCGATCAATACGCTGGCCGGCGTTCCCAGTATTGTGTTCGGCCTGTTTGGATTAGCCTTTTTTGTGCTTTATTTGTTCCCGGCGCTCGGATTTGAATCAAAACCCTGTATGCTGGCGGCATCTTTAACCTTGTCGGTATTAACGCTGCCGGTGATGATTCGCGCCAGTGAAGAGGCCATACGAACCGTCCCGCGAACATACAAAGAAGCTTCTTTGGCCCTGGGCGCCAGCGGCTTTCGAACATTTATGGCGGTGACGTTGCCGGCGGCACTGCCGGGTATTCTGACGGGGGTCATCTTAAGTTTGAGCCGTGTGGCCGGGGAAACCGCACCGATCCTGTTTACCGGTGCGGTGGCATTGGGACCGGTTCCCGATTCCCTCTTTGATCGAACGCGAACCCTTTCGTACGGCAGCTACGATATGGCGGTGGGTGATCGACTTGCCATGATGGTTCCGCACAATCAATATGGGATGGTGGTGACGCTGATTGTTCTGGTGCTTATATTGAATGGCTTATCGATCGTGCTTCGCGGACGGATTTTTAAGAAACTGCAGGGACGTTAATCAAGAGGATTGTTCATGGTAGAAAGGGAAGAACAGATGCCGGAATCAACGATGAATCAACATGCCAATCGCCGGGATTCGGTGGTTCGTATAAATCAACCGCGGCAAAAACCTGTATCGTCCAATCGAGACAACTGTTCGTGTGCAGTGATCCGTTCGGAGGATTTTACCCTCTACTATGGGACGAAAGTCGGTGTCAAAGATATTACGATGGATATTTATCCCTGCAGCGTGACGGCGATCATCGGCCCGAGCGGCTGCGGAAAAAGTACGTTTCTGCGCAGTATCAATCGGATGAACGATCTGATCCCCAATGTCCGTACGGAAGGTAAGCTGATCGTCGATGGTTATGATATCTGTGATAAGCGGACGAATCTGGTCAATCTGCGTCAGCAGGTGGGGATGGTCTTTCAAAAACCCAATCCGTTTCCCAAAAGCATCTTTGACAATGTGGCCTACGGGCCGCGGCTGCAGGGGATCAATCGGCGTTCACAGCTTCAGCAGATCGTCGAAGAAAGTCTCAAAGCCGCGGCACTGTGGGATGAGGTCAGCGATAACTTGAGAAAGTCGGCGCTGGCGCTTTCCGGGGGCCAGCAGCAGCGATTGTGTATCGCCCGTGCACTGGCGACCAAGCCGCGGGTGCTGTTGATGGATGAACCGTGTTCAGCCCTGGATCCGATCGCGACCGGCAAGATCGAGGATCTGATCGATCAGTTGCAGCAGGATTATACGATCGTGATTGTGACACATAACATGCAGCAGGCCGCACGGGTCAGCAAGCGAACAGCGTTTTTCTGTCTTGGGGAGTTGATTGAATACGCTGAAACGACTAATATATTCAGTAATCCGTCGAAAAAACAGACGGAAGACTATGTGACCGGCCGATTCGGTTAAGAAAGGGCACAAACGTGGCGGAACACTTACAACGCGAAATTGACAATCTCAAAAAGCAAATTCTTTCGCTGGGTGGTCGCGTGGAAGAAGCGGTGCGCGAAGCAACAGCGTCGCTGGACGAACGCGATGAGAACATGGCCCGGCAGGTGATCGATAAAGACCTGGAGATCGACCAGCAGGAAGTCAATGTCGAAGAGGAATGTTTGAAAATCCTGGCATTGCACCAGCCGGTGGCCATCGATCTGCGTTTTATCATTGCCGTATTGAAGATCAATAACGATCTGGAACGCATCGGGGATCTGGCAGTCAATATTGCCGAACGGTCATTGTATCTTTCGACTGTCGCGATGCCGGATATATCGTTTGATTTTGTAGGGATGTCCCAAAAAGCGCAGACCATGCTCAAAAACAGCCTCGATGCACTGGTGAACCTCAATGCCGAGGCGGCCCAGAAAGTCGGGGCGGCCGATGATGTGATCGATGCCCTTAACCGGGATATGTATTTGAAAGTTCAAAAAGCGATTATCAAAAATCCCGACCAGATCGAGGCGTTAATTCATATGCTTTCGATCTCCCGGCACCTGGAGCGGATCGCCGATCATGCGACCAATATCGCCGAAGATGTAACGTATATGGTCAACGGCCAGATCGTTCGACATCGAACGGAAGAATATCGCAGTGGTTGATTTGAAATACAGGAATTTTTCCCGGGATTTGTTCGATAAGTGACTTAGACCAGATTTTTCAGTCGATGACTGAATAGATAATGAACCAGTGCCAACAGGAGTGCACTGAAAATGATCGTCAAGAGGGTATCGATCGACACTTCGCGGATCACCACAGCCATCGCGGTTCCAGCGGCCGGAGGGTGTTCCATGTCCAATACGACCATCAAAAATATAGCCAATCCGACCGCCAGCGGATATTCCAGATAAAAGGGCAGTGCCAGCGTGTAAAACAGCGCACCGCAAAGCAGACCGAGAAAATGGCCGCCAACGAGATTGCGCGGCTTGGCGGAAACATTCTTTGGCATCGCGAAAACGATAAATGCGGATGCCCCGATTGCGCTGATCACAACGGCCTTGTCTTTGCCTAAGATCAGAACGATGATAAATAAGGTGATCACCGCAAAGCTGCTTTGCAGCAGGTAATAGGGCCAGAGGGCACGAAATTTGATAATCACATCTGATATTTTGGACATGATTCACTCATCGTCAAATCTCATGCCAAATCTTTGGATAAAAATGGGTACTGTTGCGGACTGGTGCATGCCGGTAAGAAATAAAGAATTCTGTTGATCCGTCAGAAATAAGCGAAGGGTAAAAAATATTTTAACTATATTTATAATAAAGAGTTAACGATTTTTTGGGAGGTTGTGGAGGTTTGTGCAATCCCGCTTTAATGAAAGAAATCCTTATATAACTGGAAGGTTTGGACGAAAGAGTATATGGGTATAATATGGCCCGACGGATTTTGAATATATCTTGACATTTTACGAAAGGTGCTGTAGTTTAAGCACTTATCGTTTTGAGGGAATTTGAAGCACTATTTTATCGAAAGGACAGAGGCATGAAGAAAGCGGTGTTATTCAGCGGGTTGGTCTTTGTTTCGTTTGTGTTGAGCGGTTGTTTTTCATCGAATCCTGAAGATATCAAAGCATTCCTTAAGCCGACCGAGGTCGAGGTCGATCCGGCCCGATATATTTTGCAGCCGCCGGATGAGGTAGAGATCCATTGCTCCAAGGTGCCGGAACTGCATCTTCAGCGACAGCAGATTCGCCCGGACGGCATGGTTTCTTTCGAAGGGATTGGCGAGATCATGGCGGCCGGCCGCACCCCTCAGCAATTGGCGAACGTGATCAAAGAAAAGGTCATTATGCTCTATACACTGGCCGGTGAAAATCCGATCGATGTCCGGGTTGTAGCGTATGAGAGCCGGGTGTATTATGTGCTCGGTCATGTGTATTTCCCCGGGCCTAAGATTGCGACCGGTCGTGACACCGTATTTCGAGCGTTGGCCAGATCGCGACCGACCGAATTGGCCTGGGTGGAGCGGGTTCAGGTCATTCGTCCATCGCGTGTGCCCGGCAAGAAACCTAAAATTTTCGAAGTCGATTACGATCGGATGATCGCACACGGTAATTTGAAAAAAGATGTGCTGCTTCAGGAAGGCGATGTTGTCTATGTGCCGCCGACCGTGCTGGCCGGTATCGCATTGAAGATCGAGGAATTTGTCAGGCCGATTGGTCGGGCGTTCTCAACGGTCAATATCGTCGAAGGTCAGCCGGGACGGCGTTAATCGACACAAATGCTTGAAATAAATAGCGGATTTTGGAATGAACCTGCGCAAAATCCTTAAGCGGATCCATATGGCCGGCACACTCTGGTTTATCCTTTGTGTCGGCTATATTCTTATTTTTACGCTGCTGCAGGCCGGTTTTGGCTGGTGGCTTATTTTTCCTCTCGGTGGCTATTCGGCTGTTTTTTTATTTTTATTTTTGTGCCTGTACCTTTTCGCTTTTTTTCGGGGGATCGATCACGGCCGACAAATTCCCCTCGAACACCCCTTGACCAGTTCGTCATATTATATCGCATTTTATGACATGGCTCCGCTGATTGGTGCATTGGCCGGTTGGATCGGCATGGCGGGGTTGGCTCGTCCCAATGAGTTATTATTGGGCATCGCATACGGCACACTGGGAACGACATTTCTGGTCTGGATCATCATCGATCCGGCGATCGGGATGATCGAGAAAATATTACCCATGCCGCGAAAGAATCGCCTCGAGCGATTGGAACACGAAAGACAGCAGCGGCACCGCAAGGAACAGCAACGAAAATCACGGTTGCGTACGATATTACACCAGGAAGAAATGCAGCGTCGTCAGCGACAAGAACAGCTTTTACCCTATGCACAGCGACTGGTTGAGATTATTAAGGAGTCCGCATTCGACCTCAAGCACGCACGCAATCAGGCGATGCAGATTGGTGTGGTTGCATGGCAGATGGGGGGAATCAATTGCATGCAGCAACTGCATGAAATGACGCTGGAGCGGATCGACGAGGATTCTTCGTTGTATGCCCGCGAAGATTTTCTGGGTGCGTGGTGGGATGGGATTGGTAACTGGCGTTATTCATCGCAGGTTCAATAAGGCAGTATCCCGTCTTAAGCAATTGGCGGGGATTGCGAATTCTGATTAAAAATGTCCGCGACCCTTGTCATTGTCCGGTGAATGTGGTATATTTGGGATTCGCCGCTCGGGGAGTGGCTCAGTTTGGCTAGAGCGCTGCGTTCGGGACGCAGAGGTCGCAGGTTCAAATCCTGTCTCCCCGATTTTTTAAGTTTTGGTTATACTTGAAGTTACAATTCCTGGATTTCACCGATTATTTGCAGAAATAAAACACGAAATTTGTTCAGAATCTTGATTGTTCTGCGAAGTTCGGTAGTATAATCAAATACAGAGATCAACGATGAGCAGGGCATACTGGCGGCATTATGAGCATCCGGCGGATATGGGGATTCGCGGCTACGGCGAAACGCTTTCGCAGGCGTTCGAACAGGCCGCACTGGCGATGGTCGCATTGATCACAGAGCAGCAAGCAATCGAACCCGCTGAGCAGGTTGAGATCGAATGTTGCGAGAGTGAGCCGGATATGCTGCTGATTGCATGGCTCAATCGGATCATCTATGAGATGTCGGCCCGCGGAATGCTGTTCTCGAAGTTTCAGGTAAACATTGACGGCGATATGCTCAAAGCGACGGTCTGGGGGCAGCGGTTGGATATCAAAAAGCATCAGCCAGCGGTCGAGGTCAAGGGGGCGACCTTTATGGATTTGAAAGTGGCCCAAACCGAAGACGGCCTGTGGATGGCCCAGTGCGTGGTTGATGTATAAAACAAAGAGGCCAGCTCATGTATCGTGAAAAAATACACCATGTATCGCAGTGTCAATGGCGACTTGAACCGCAGGATGATATGAACGTGCCGGTGGTCGTCTTTGGCGATAAAACCATCCTCGAACAGATCGACGAGAATACCTATCGTCAGGCCGTCAATGTTGCGCGGCTGCCGGGGATCGTCAGTGCCTCGTATATCATGCCCGATGCGCACCTGGGATACGGCTTTCCGATCGGCGGGGTGGCGGCGTTCGATCCGACCAAAGGCGGAGTTATCTCCGCCGGCGGGGTGGGTTTCGATATCTCCTGCGGCGTGCGGGCATTGCAGACCGGGCTTAAAATCGGTGACATCGAAAAGCACACGCAGAATCTGGCCGAGGCCCTGTTCCGCAAGATCCCTGCGGGCGTCGGCAGCGGCGGCAAATTGAAGCTCAGCGAATACGAACTGGATGAAATGCTCGTCGGTGGGGCGGCATGGGCGGTCGAAAACGGCTACGGCAGTCCCAAGGACCTACGGCGTATTGAAGAAGATGGGCGAATCGGCAGCGCCAAACCCGATTATGTCTCCGGCCAGGCCAAGAACCGCCAGACCGATCAGGTCGGCACGCTCGGCTCCGGCAATCACTATCTCGAAGTCCAGAAGGTTACTGAGATTTACGATCGCGCTATCGCCGACGCCTACGGCCTGGCGAAAGACGATATCATGGTAACGATCCATTGCGGATCGCGGGGACTTGGCCATCAGATCGCGACCGATTACCTGCCGCAGATGGTCAAGACCGCTAAGGAAAACGGCATCGAGCTGGCCGAACGCGAACTGGCCTGTGCGCCGATCGATTCCGAGGTCGGCAAGAAATATTTCGGTGCCATGAACGCCGGCATCAATTGCGCCCTCGCTAACCGGCAGGTCCTGACTCATCTGGTCCGTAAGGTCTTCAAGTCATTTTTCGCCGAGTCGGTGCTGGAGGTGCTCTACGATGTCTCGCACAATACCTGCAAGGTCGAAACGCATACGGTCAACAGCCAATCGAAGCAGCTCTATGTCCATCGCAAAGGGGCGACGCGGGCGTTCGGGCCGGGCCATCCCTCGCTGCCGAGTGAATTCAAATCCGTTGGTCAACCGGTGTTGATCGGCGGGACGATGGGCACGGCCTCGTATATCCTGGCCGGCACCGAACAGGCAATGCAGCTTTCGTTCGGCTCATGCTGTCACGGGGCGGGTCGGGCGATGAGCCGCACGGCCGCCAAGAAACGATGGCACGGAAAAGATATCGTCCGCCACCTCGCCGAGAAGAAGATCATTATCAAAGGCGCTTCGACCCGCGGCATCGCCGAAGAGGCCCCCAACGCTTATAAGGATATCGATACGGTCGTCAATTCGACCGAAAAAGCAGGCCTCGCCAAAAAGGTCGTCCGTCTCGAACCGATGATGTGCATCACAGGCTGAATGGGCCCCGTTTTATATATTTGAAAAGAAAATCTTATTGAGGTACAATGCGCTCATGGCGAAAGAGGATAAGACATCCGATCGGCTGGGCAAGCTCAAGGCGTTGCTGGCGGGCAAGACGACGCTGCTAATCGTCCTGCAGGACAATCCCGACCCGGATGCAATCGGTGCGGCCATGGCCCTTCGCAAGATCGCCAACAGTTTCGGCTCGATCCAGTGCTCACTGGCGCACGGCGGGACGATCGGTCGGGCCGAGAACCGCGCACTGGTCAATTATCTCGGGATCAACCTGCGGCAGGTCGGCGAGCTGGATGTGCATAAATTTGATGCGATTGCCACCGTCGATACCCAGCCGGGCACTGGCAACAATTCGCTGCCACCGGGGATCGTACCGGATATCGTGATCGATCATCATCCCATCCGGCAGGAAACACGAAGCTGCAGCTTTATCGATATCCGCCGCCGATATGGTGCGACCGCGACGATCCTTTTCGAGTATCTGCAGCAGGCCGACATCAAACCTGATGTGCCGCTGGCGACGGCATTGCTCTATGGCATCCGATCCGATACGCAGGACCTCGGCCGTGAGGCGACCCGGGCCGACATGAATGCGATCGGCGTGCTGTATCCCATTGCCAACAAACGCATGCTCGGTCAGATCCAGCGAGGCGCGGTCCGTCGGGAATACTACCGCCATTTGTCCGATGTCCTGCAAAACGCGCGAATCTATGCCAGTAAGGTGATCGTTACTACCGTTGGGCAAACGGATAATCCCGATATGATCGGTGAGACGGCCGACCTGCTCCTGCGTGACGAACAGACCAACTGGTCGGTCTGTTACGGATATTACCAGAATAAGATGCTCATTTCAGTCCGTACCGAGGACCCGGCCGGTGACGCCGGCAAGGTTGTACACAAAATGGTCTCGCGAAAGGGTACCGGCGGTGGACACGTCACCTACGCAGGCGGCCAGATCCCAGCCGACGGACTCAGTAAAACAAAGATCGCCCGCCTCGAAAAACTCGTTGTCAAACGCCTGCTCAAGGCCCTCAATATCACCGAAACAACTTTCACTCAACTCATCTAAGCCGGATTAAATTCGTATTTGCCAAACGGCGGTGAGGCGGGTATAGTATCAGCGGTGTTTTTCGAAACGGATTGCTAACCTTTGTCAGAGGGATTGATTATGGAAAACATGGAAAATCAGCTCAACACCGACCGCGGCAGTATCATGTATCTGATCATGGTGTGTCTGGTCGCAACCTTAGGCGGCCTGCTGTTCGGCTACGATACGGCCGTCATCTCCGGTGCCATCGGTTTTTTGCAGACACGATTCGAAATGTCGGCAGAGTTGACCGGCTTTGCAGCCGCCAGTGCTTTGGCCGGCTGTGTCATCGGCGTTTATCTGGCCGGTATATTAAACGATACCGAACGGTTGAGATCAGGTGTCCCTGTAGCAGCTCAACTTGTCAAGAGTGTCAAACAGTCCGTCCAGTATGGCCTTATTTGTATGGTGGCATTTGACATATCGGCTGTTTTTCTATGGTTGATATCGAGATGGCTGGGTGATGAAACCGGAGGCATCGTTGGCAATCATGCCAATGCGATTATATATATCAATCTGGGTTGGCTTGCCGCATCGGCATTGCTGGGTGTCGTCGCCTGTCTGCTGGGCAGTTGGATCGGAAGAAAAGAAGTAATGATTATGGCGGCCGTGTTTTTCCTGATCTCTGCGATCGGAACAGCCTTGCCGAAAACATTATTTCAGTTTGTTATCTTTCGAATCATCGGCGGTATCGGTGTCGGTGCGGCATCGATGACATCACCGATGTATATCGCCGAGATCAGTCCCGCAAAGATACGAGGTCGAATGGTTTCATTGAATCAATTCGCAATCATCTTTGGGATGCTGGTCGTATATTTTGTCAATTATTATATTGCGGATCACGGTATTGGCAAAAGCGGGACGGATGAATGGAATGTCTTATACGGTTGGCGATGGATGTTTGGTTCCGAATCGTTACCGGCCATATTGCTTTTAGTATTGTTATTCTTTGTTCCGGAAAGTCCGCGGTGGCTCGCCAAGCAGGGCCGTGATAAGGAGGCATTCGATATTTTAACCCGTGTCGGCGGTACTGCATACGCCAAAGCCGAGATCGCAGAGATTGATGATACCCTGGCCCACGAGGAAAGCTCGATTGGCATGCTGTTTCATAAAGGATTTCGCATCGCATTTTTAATCGGTGTTGTCCTGGCCGTCCTGCAACAGGTTACCGGTATCAATGTCTTTTTGTATTATGCGCCGGAAATCTTTAAAAAGCTCAGCAACAAAGGCACCGATGTAGCACTCATGCAAACAATCGTCGTTGGTGCGGTGAATCTGACATTTACGGTTCTTGCAATCTGGACCGTTGATAAACTTGGCCGTAAGGCCCTGATGATCGTTGGCTCGGCGGGGATGGGGATATCGCTGTTTGCGATGGGTATGGCAGCCTATCTGCACGATACCGGTGTGTGGGTATTGGTTTTCATTCTAGGTTATATCGCTTGTTTCGCATTGTCGGTTGGGCCGGTAACGTGGGTGATTCTCTCGGAGATCTTTCCAACAAAGATTCGGGGTCGGGCGATGGCCATCGCAACCGTCTGTTTGTGGACGGCTAATTATGTTGTATCCCAAACATTCCCGATGATGAACGATAATAAGCAGTTGGTCGAAACATTCAATCGCGGTTTTCCGTTCTTCCTGTACGGATTGATGTGTGTGATTACCGTTGTCTTCGTCTGGCGATGTGTACCCGAGACCAAGGGCAAAAGCCTCGAACAGATCGAAAAACACTGGTTCGGTACCGAGCAGTCGTAAAATATAGGAAAGGAAATGTTTATGGCTTACAGTATCGGTTTGGATTACGGAACCAATTCCGTTCGGTGCGTGATCGTCAATGTCAAAAACGGCCGCGAGATCGGCACCCATGTCTATAATTATCCTACCGGCCAAGCCGGGATCATGCTCGATCCCGCCGATCACAACCTCGCACGGCAGAATCCCCAGGATTACCTCAAGGGCGCAGAGGTGACGGTTAAAAAATCCATCACTCAGGCGAAGAAAAACGATAAGAAATTCTCCGTCGATCAGGTCATTGGTATCGGCGTAGATACCACCGGTTCAACGCCGCTGCCGGTGGATAAAAACGGCACACCCCTGAGTATGCACCCGCAATTCAAGAAAAATCCAAACGCCTATGCCTGGCTGTGGAAAGATCATACCGGTTATGCCGAGGCCGCCGAGATCACAAAACTCGCCAAAAAGTATCGGCCAAAGTATCTCGCCAAGTGCGGCGGGACGTATTCGTCCGAATGGTTCTTCAGCAAAATCCTGCATTGCCTGCGGGTCGATCCGAAAGTCTATAACGCCGCCTATACCTGGGTCGAGCACAGTGACTGGCTGCCGGCGGTTCTAACCGGGACCGATCATCCTTCGAAAATCCGGCGCTGCCGTTGTGCGGCCGGGCACAAAGCGATGTTCAGCGATAAGTGGGGCGGGTATCCGGACAAAAAATTCCTTACGAAACTCGACAAGAAACTCGGCCGCCTGCGGGATACGATCAGTAAGAAGACCTATACAGTCGATCAAAAAGCGGGTGACCTAACCGCAGTCTGGGCTAAAAAACTGGGCCTTAAGGCCGGTATTCCGGTGGCCATCGGTGCGTTCGATGCCCATCTGGGTGCGGTCGGTTCGGGGATCTCACCGGGCAAACTCGTCAAGATCATCGGCACAAGCAGTTGCGATATGGGCGTCTGGCCGACAAATAAGAAATTAGCGGATATCCCCGGCATCTGCGGGATTGTCGATGGCTCGATCTTGCCGGGATTCTTCGGACTGGAAGCGGGCCAGTCAGCGGTCGGCGACATCTTTAACTGGTTCGTCAATTACATCGAAGCGGGCGGCAAGACCGCGGGTTCGCACGAGGCGTTGACCCGCAAAGCCAAAAAACTCAAACCCGGGCAGTCGGGCCTGCTGGCTTTGGACTGGAACAATGGCAACCGTACGATCCTGGTCGATCAGCGACTGACGGGATTATTATTAGGTCAGACACTGCATACCAAGCCGGAAGAGATTTATCGCGCACTGGTCGAAGCGACCGCCTTTGGGGCATTGACGATCATCGAGCGATTCGAGCAGTACGGTGTCAAAATCAAAGAGGTCATCAACTGCGGGGGGATTGCCGATAAAAATCCCATGCTCATGCAGATTTATGCCGATGTGACCAATCGCGAGATGAAAGTATCCCGCTCATCGCAGACCTGTGCATTGGGTTCGGCCATTTGCGGAGCCGTGGTCGCCGGCAAAAAAAACGGCGGCTACGACACTTTCGCAGACGCCCAAAAAGCCATGTGCGGCGTCAAGGCCAAAACCTATAAACCCAATGCCAAGAACCACAAGATCTATAAGCAATTGTATAAACTGTATCGGCAGGTTCATGATGCTTTCGGAACCCCAAAAGGCTCCGGCAAGCTCCATAATGTTATGAAAGACCTGTTAACGATTAAAGATAAAGCGAATGCATAAAGGAATGATAATGCTGGATGAGCTTCGCCAACAAGTCTGCCGGGCCAATATCGAACTCAAAGTTCAGAATCTGGTCATTTACAGTTGGGGCAATGTCAGCGGGATCGACCGTGACAAAGGCATTGTCCTGATCAAACCCAGCGGCATTTCGTATGACGATCTGACGCCGGAAAAATTAGTCGCTTTGGACCTCGAGGGCAATGTCGTTGAAGGCGATCTGAATCCCTCTTCGGATGCGCCGACCCATTTGGAACTGTATCGCAACTTGCCGCAGATCGGCGGCATCTGCCATACGCATTCGCCGTTTGCCACCGCCTGGGCGCAGGCCTGCAAACCGATCCCGTGTTTCGGGACAACCCATGCGGATAATTTTTACGGGCCGGTTCCGGTCACTCAATGTATGACAAAGCGGGAAATTGAAACTGATTACGAGTTGAATACCGGTATGGTGATCGTCCGGCGATTTGCTGAAATCGATCCGATGCAGATGCCCGCAGTATTGGTGGCTAATCATGGGCCGTTCACGTGGGGAAGTGACGCAACCAAGGCGGTTGAAAATGCGGCCGTACTTGAACAGACTGCCAAAATGGCGATTGACACGCTCCAGATCAATCCGAAGCAAAAGCCCATTTCGCAAGATTTGCTGGATAAACATTTTCTCCGCAAGCACGGCAAAGACGCCTATTATGGCCAGGATCAATAAGATTAATAATGATATGACACCCGGAGAATGTGGCGTGTTTAGCGGTCCGTGTTTTTATTGGTCTTTTAATGCGATCTGATGTATCATCGTACTGTTTATAATCAAGATTCGGTGTTTATTGAAAGGGATGGAATATGGGGCTTGAAACACTCGACTGGGTCATGATTGGATTGTATTTCGCCGCGATCTTCGGTGTGGTATGGTGGTCGGTGGCGCAGAAACAGCGAACCTCAGCCGATTACTTTTTGGCCGGCCGGCACATGAGCTGGTTCGTCATCGGCGCCTCGTTGTTTGCCTCGAATATCGGCTCTGAACATATCGTCGGCCTGGCCGGACAGGGCACCAGTAGCGGTATGGCGATGGCACACTGGGAACTGCATGCGTGGATCATGATTATGCTGGCGTGGATTTTTGTCCCGTTTTACTATCGTTCGGGTGTTTATACGATGCCGGAATTTCTCGAACGCCGATTCGGCCCGGGTGTGCGGTGGTTATTGTCGGTCGTTTCACTGATTGCATATGTCTTTACCAAAGTCTCGGTAACGGTCTATGCCGGTGCGATGGTATTCGAAACGCTGCTGCCGGAAATGAGCGTCACTTTGATGGGCCATACGATGGGCCCGTTCTGGATCGGTGCCTTTGCGACGGTGATTCTCACCGGTATCTATACGATTCTGGGCGGCCTGCGGGCGGTGCTTTATACCGATACCGCTCAGACCTTTATCCTGCTGATCGGCTCGTTTTTCATTACCTTTTACGGCCTCAAGCAGCTTGGCGGCTGGAGCGAGTTGGTCACGATCTGCAAGGCCAATGCCGATCAGTTCGCCTTGTGGCGGCCGATGTCCGATCCGGACTTTCCGTGGCTGGGCATTCTGATCGCATCGCCGGTGGTCGGCATCTGGTACTGGTGTACAGATCAGTATATTGTCCAGCGAACCTTGTCGGCCAAAGACCTGCGAAGCGCCCGCCGCGGGGCGATCTGGGGCGGTTTCTTAAAGGTTTGGCCGGTGATGATCTTTCTGGTTCCCGGATTGATTGGATACGCACTGCATACAAAGGGTCTCATCGCAATCCCAAGCGAAGATGGCAGTTTAAATGGCGACATGGTCTTTCCAACGATGGTAACTGAGCTATTGCCGACCGGGCTTCGGGGATTGGTGGTGGGCGGCCTGATGGCGGCCTTGATGAGTTCGCTTTCGTCACTGTTCAACTCGTGCGCATCGCTGTTTACCGTTGATATCTACAAAAAACTTCACCCAACCGCGTCGGAAGCGGTTCTCGTGCATGTCGGACGATTAGTCACGACCGTGATCGTCGGCCTGGGATTGTTATGGATCCCGATCATGCCGATGATCGCCAAGGGCGGGTTGTATAAATATCTGCAAAGCGTACAGGGATACCTGGCACCGCCGATCACGGCTGTATTTTTATTGGGATTGTTTTCCAAGCGGATTACCGCCAAAGGCGCACTGTGGGGATTGACCATTGGTTTTATTGCCGGGATGATCAAATTGGCGGTTCAGGGGATGGCCGGTGCCGGAAAACTCGACAGTATCCTTTGGCTCAAGGCCGTTGGTGACTTTAATTTCCTCTATGCCTCCGGTGTATTACTGGTCATCAGCGTTGTAGTAATCATCTGTGTCTCATTGTTCACCAAGCGTCCGGACGAATCGAAGATCGAGGGCTTAACTTATTTGACGGCCACACGGCAGCAACGAGAGGAAAATCGCGCCAGTTGGAATTATGTCGATGTGCTGGGAACAGCCATTGTGCTCGGACTGGTACTGGCGATGTACCTGTATTTCTCATTCTGGCTGAATTAGAACAAATTGATTTACGGAAGATAAATACATGAGGAGTTCAAAATGAAAAAGACAACATTCGGAGTGATCATTGGCAACCGGGGTTTTTTCCCCGATGTACTGGCTCAGCAGGGCCGGAAGCAGATTCTCGACACACTTAAGAAAAACGGCTATAACACCGTCGCCTTACCCATCAAAGAGACGAAATTCGGAGCGGTCGAAACATTCGAAGATGCAAAGAAATGTGCGACCTATTTTGCTCAACATGCGGATAAGATTGACGGTATTATCGTAACGCTGCCGAATTTTGGCGATGAAAAGGGCGTGGCCGAAGCGATCAAGCGGTCCGGCTTGTGTGTGCCGATCCTGATCCATGCCGAGCCGGATGAGCCTGCGAAAATGAAAATGGGGCAGCGTCGCGACAGTTTCTGCGGCAAGATGAGTGTCTGCAATAACCTGCGGCAAGCGGGAATTGCCTATACACTGACCGGGACGCATACACTTTCGGTTAAATCGCCGGATTTTATCGAAGAGTTGGATAATTTCGCCTCAATCTGCCGGATTATCAGAGGCCTCGATAAAGTGCGTTTTGGTGCCATCGGTGCGCGGACCGGGGCGTTCAATACGGTTCGCTACAGCGAAAAAATCCTCGAACTTTCCGGGATTACGGTTGAAACGATCGACTTATCGGAGATCTTCGGCCGGGTCGAGCGGCTCGGCGACAAAGACGCCGCTGTCAAAAAGAAACTGACCTCGATCAAATCGTATGTCCTAACCAAAGGCATACCGAACGATTCACTATTGAAAATGGCGAAGTTCGGTGTGGTGGTCGAGCACTGGATCAAAGAGATGGACCTGGCCGGCACGGCGATCCAGTGCTGGACGAGTATGGAGGAATTCTTCGGAATCGTGCCCTGTACGATCATGAGCATGATGAGCGAAATGGGCCTGCCCAGTGCCTGCGAGGTGGATATCACGGGATTGATTGGCATGTATATCCTGCAGCTTGCCTCTGGATCACCCAGTGCGCTGCTGGATTGGAATAACAATTACGGCACTGACCCGGATAAATGTATTCTGTTTCACTGCAGCAATTTGCCAAAGTCGTTTTTCAAAAATTCGAAAATGGATTTCCAGGACATCATTGCCGGCTCGGTCGGCAAAGAAAACACCTTCGGTACCATCGTTGGCCGCATTGCCGCCAATAAAGCGACTTTCTGCCGCACGACGACCGATGATACCGACGGCATTATCAGTGTTTACGTCGGGCAGGGCCAATTCACCAACGATAAGCTCGATACCTTCGGCGGCTATGGTGTGATGAAGATTCCGAACCTGCAGCTACTCTTGCAGTATATCTGCCGACTTGGGTTCGAGCATCATGTCGCGATGAATATGTGCCAAAAGGCCGACGCCATCGCCGAGGCCCTCGATACCTACATGGGCTGGGAAGTTTACCGGCATCGTTAAGTCGGTGTTCGGGATTCATATTTCGGGATTCGGTAAATAATTTTTTTCGACAGGTGTGATTCTATTCGCTCCATCGTTGTGAAAAACAGTATTTTTAAGGTAATTTCAACGTTTTCAGCAAGAAATTAAAAAATTTCAGGTTTTTTGAATTTTATAGTTGACACAGCATAGTATGTAATACATGATATGTTATGTAAGAAAAATAATTTGATGGTTTAAGGAGATAAACGATATGAAGCTTGAAACGCAGTTACTCAAAGGAATCGCCCCGACGGTGGTGCTGGAGATTCTTTCTCGCGGGCGGATGTACGGCTACGAATTGTCAACGGCGATTGCCGACCGCAGCGGTGATATCCTGACGCTGGGCAAGGGTACGCTGTACCCGCTGCTGTATAACCTTGAGGCGAAAAAGCTGATCGCAGGCAGTTGGGAGCAGGCGGACAGCGGCCGCAAGCGGCGGTATTACTCGATTACCTCAAACGGCAAAGCGCAGCTTTCCAAACAAAAACAGCAGCTGCAGCAGCTCAACCGCGGATTGAAAATGGTCTTCGGCCCGGCCATCCAGCCGACAATTTGATTACATCTGATTCAAAAGGGGCAATACGATGCGAAAGCAAAAATACAGTGAACTATTCAAAGACCTGCCGGATTGTGCCGCCGAGTATATCCGGCTGGTGATCCAAAAAATGCGGTACCGAAAAAAGGTCCGGGCCGAGGTCGCCGAGGAACTGGCTCATCATTTCGAGGACCGGCTTGAGCGGTGTGCCACTGAGCAAGACCGTGAACAGGCGGCACGCGAGCTGATCGCCGAATTCGGCGATGCGGCGTTGCTGGGTAAGCTGCTTCGTCGGGCCAAGAAACGCTGCCGGCCGCTGTGGCGAACCGCGGTTGTGCGAACATTCCAGGGGACTGGGATTTTGTTTTTGGGTTTTATCATTTATACATCATGGTTTATAACAGGAAAGCCCACAATTGCTATTGATTATCTAAATCGCATTAATGAGATGAATCAACCAAAAGTGTTGGACAAAGAAAATGCTTGGACATATTACAAAAAAGCGTTTGAGTCTTATATCGAACCACCGGATATGATAGATATCCAATCAATTGTTTCATATAAAAATACAGCAGGGGCATACCAAAAATATTTAAGCTTGGATCAAAAGGAAAAAGACGAATTAAAAAACTGGCTTCGCCAAAACCAGCCTGCCTGGAACCAGTTTGTTGACGGGAGCAAAAAACCGTACTATTACAAGGAACAGACCTATGGTCAAAATAATGATGAAAGGTGGTTGATCTCTATTCTTGTTCCTCATCTAAACAGTTTTCAAAAATTTAGGAGATTAGGGATTATAAGTTCGTGTGTAAAGTTTGAACAAAATCATCCATTAGATTCTCTTGCCGATTGTATGCCTCTTATAAGGGCCGGTAAGCATCTTCAGGAACAGGAGTTCAGTATTGTAGAATATTTAGTTGGCATCTCTTTGAGTCGGCATGCTCATACACAAATATTTCTTATTTTAAAACATGAGGAAATTTCAAGTAATCGTTTATTAGCTATTCAAAAACAGCTACAAGGTCTCTATCAAGACTTTCCCATGCTAAATTTAAAAGGTGAGAAATACATGTTTCTTGATACCATTCAGCATTTGTTTACAAATAGTGGGCCGGGCGGGGGTCATTTAATACCTCGACATATATCTGAATTTAGAGATTTATTGGGGGATGATTTTCTTTTTGGTGAACACGATCCTTTTAAGGGTATAGGCTATATAGCGGCCGGTATGCTGCATGCAAGACGGGATGAAACGATCCAAAAAGCCGATCGAATTTATGATAAGCTCACTGAAATTTTAAAGATGACGCCTTATCAGCGAAAAAAGGCTGATATTGATGAAGATGAAATACTGTTATCTATCCCTCAATACAGGCATTTCTTGCTACGTTATTTCACGCCTGCTGTTGGCCGAATATCAAAAATGTCTTTCCAGGTCAAAACGTTGCATGAAGCGGTCATATTGGTTTTAGCATTAAAGCGTTATCAGCTTGAGCACGATCAGTATCCGGATTCGCTGCAGGTGCTTTTAGAGGATGGGTACATCGATCATATCCCGGATGATCCGTTTAGCGACGGGCCGATTGTTTATCGAAAGACGGAAGATGATTTTATCCTGTACAGTGTCGGCCAGGATTTCGAAGATAACAGCGGGGCGCCCGGAAAGGACAGATCTGGTAAACCCATCATTTGGGGTGAGACGGGCGATGCGGTCTTCTGGCCGGTGGAGGATCGGGATTCATAGATTTAAACGCCTATATCCCCCAAACGCACTAAAGATAAGAATAAATCTATTGAACGGTTTTTTGCAGTTCGGCGAGGTTCGGTCGATTTTTGGCGATTTCCAGGGACTTCTGGTAGAGGGCATTCAAGTCTCCCAGATCGGTTTTCGAATCGGCCCGCACGAAGATCGGGATCTTGTAGATCGGCGTATCGACAGTGACCATTTGCCCGCCTTCGTAAATCGTTTCTTTGTCCCATGCATCCCGCCATTTTACACCGGCCGGCAGAAAAACGTCCTGTGATTTTTTGTTTTTCTCCCAGACCGGACTGACCAGGATATCTGGCCCGTACATATACGATTGCCAGTGCTGCCACGCACTCGGCTGCACGGGAAATTCCAGAAACAGCGGCCGCACGATCGGCATACCGGTTTCATGGGCTTTTTGGGCACATTGATAGGTGTAATCGGTCAGGTCGGTATGGATTTTGGCATAGGTTCGCCAAATGGCCAGCAATATTTCATCGTAGCTGTCTTTGTTCGGATCGGGATCGGTGGCCCAGTACCCGCGTTCCTTGCTGGGGCCGACTTCCATGATCGGACAAAAACAACTGAACTGAACCCACCGCCCGTGAAGCTGGCGGAAGATATGGCCGCGTCCGCCGAAACCGCCGGTATCCGAGCCCCAGTACGGATAGCCGATGATTGCGCATCGCTGAAGCGCGATAATCGCCGAGCGAAGCCCCTCATGAAACGAAGCGGTATCGCCGCCCCAGAAAACAGCATAACGTGATGAACCGGTATAACCCGCACGCGGCATCAGAACGAAATCATCACCGAGCATTTCGCGGCAGATCTCGTATGTGGCCCGGACGTACTGGACAACATAGTCGTTTCGGTTCTCGCGCGTCGTGCGGCCGTCGTAAGCAAAATGATCATAAGATTCGGGAACCGCCTCTTCGGCGCGATCGAGTTTGAAGCCTTTGACACCAATCTTCAGCAGTGATCCCGGACCTCTCTGCTGCCACCATCGGCGGGCCTCGGGATTGGTGAAGTCCATCAAGACGACTCTCGGGTTACGCTCAAAGCCTTTCTGGCCGTCAAGCTTGTAGCCTTTTTCGACGGCTTCTTTGGCAATTTCGCCGTTGAGCCATGGGGCGATCCAGACCAGCATATTGATGTCCTTTGAATCGAGCCATTGGATCATCCGCTCGATATTCGGGAAGCGGTTCGGGTCCCAGTCGAAATCGTCGTAGCCGGCATATCCTTTGGCCCACGGTCGATCAATCCAATACACACCGCAGGGAATATCCAGTGCCTCCATCATCAAAATATCTTCAACGACTTGACTGTTATAGGGGACATCGACCTTGGTTCCATCATAATAGGTGTTCAGATGAAGATGTTCATTGCGCCATCGCCAATGGGTGAACGCCCATTTGGGCGGAACCAACGGTGGGCCGACGCGCAGACTGTGGGCCTTGACGATCTCGGCGGGGTGCTCGGCGGTGTAAATTTTCAGTTCCAGTGACGGCCCTTCGAATTCGACCCGCACATGATTGGGATTTTCTTTACAGAAGTCGAAATTACCCGGCCACGTGCCGCTGATAAACAAACCGTAGTTTCGCGAGGACAGGTAAAAGGGCGAATAGAGCGACAGGGTTGGCTTGACGATCATATCGACGTTCTGGCCGCGAAGGTTCATCGCCTCGGTGATTCCTTCTTCCCATGATTTTTTCTGGTTGCCGTCGATGACTCGTTCGAAGAGGCCGGTGAAGTATTCGTCGGCAGTTGCTGAAAGATAGATGCCCCAGCCAAGGATCTTCGGGCCGTTTTCGCTGTTGAGACGCAGGATAAAATCGGCGCCGTCCTGGATGATCGTGAGAACGATATCCTGATCCCCAATACACCACCGCGCCATCACGTTGTGCCCATTATCGATGATGCGCTGCGGCCGATCGCTTAGCAAGATAGTGGATTCGCGGGTCTTGTAATAGATTGCGCCCGTTCGACCTGTAGGGGCTTCGATCATTAACGGCAATTCCATCGACCGACCGGAAATCGCGATTGAAAAGGGCTGCAGATGATCGCCATTGATATGGAAACTGCGATCGGCAGTTTTGCCAAACGGACGACTGCAGCCGATCCCCCATAGCAGAATACCGCTTAACAATGTAAAGATGAATAATTGTCGTGTCATAACGCCACTGCTTCTTCGATTTAAATTATTTGTGTTCACAGGAGACTTACTCGATGTCGTTGGTATCCGCCGTGGGCGGCTCGGCGGCTACATCGGCTTGCGGCGTTTCAGTATCCCCGGCGGGTTCGACCGCAGACTGGCTTTCGCTGATCTCAAGCAGATCGTCCTCAGACTTCGTGAGATTGTCGGCCTTGTATTCGGGAATCACATAGATCCAGCCCGCGTGCCGTTCGGTAAAAAGCTGTGCATTATCCCGAGCCAGCAGCTTGGCCTCTTTTTCCTTGAGCGCTTCTTCGCTTTCCACTTTCTTTTCTTTCATCACCGGTGTTTTGTCCGTGAAGTCGGCGTCCAGTGTAACATACGTTTTGCCGGCCTCTTGGGCGATATTCAGGGTGTAAACGGTGCTGTCTTTCATGACGCAGACATATTGACGGTTGAAGACCAGATTCAGATCCGAAGGCTGTTTGATCACATCATCGCATCGGATCGATTCGAGGACGTTGACGACACTGCGGGCCTCGTCCATTTTCAGCGTCACATTGCCAGGCATATCTTTGAAGGTAATAAATCGGCTGTTGGGGTCCTGCAGCAGGGTGTAATGATCGTTGGGACCGCTGACCGTCACCACCACAATCGTGTCGGTGTCGATATTGATCAACTCACGGTCGATGTACTCCATCGGATCGGTACTGATCCATGGATTGCTTGGGATTTCATAGGTGTGATCCGCGTTGACCAGGCGAGCGAAATAGCCCTTGCCTTTTTCCTTTTTGTCGCCGATGATGATACCGGTAATCAGATTGGCATCCGGGCGATAGAATCGCACGGCTGTAGCGGCCTGTTCTTCGGTGACGCCCAATTCTGTGTGGTTTTGCGGATCGTCCGTGATCAGGGTTGTTGTCTGAATGTCAAGGCAGTCAACGATCACATCGTTGACCTTTTGTGTTTTGGCCGGGTAATTTTCTTTTTCACCCACGACAAAGCCGCTTTTCTGTCGGGTAAGGGTCAGGGTTTCATCGTCACTTTGGATGACGATCTGTGCGATATCATCGGGATCAAGCCCGCCCAGCAGATAGATCTGGTTTTGCGATTCGGTGCCGGGCTGTTGTTGAGCCTGTTGTGCGGTAATCACCGCGATCACAACCATCGCCACGGCCGCTAATCCAAGAATAGCCAGTTTTTTATTACTCATCGTCAGACTCCTGTTTCAATCGGGTTATGCATCGCTTTTGTGACTGATGTAATGCCGTTTTCTGAAATTTTTACGCAGCTCCAGGATGATCGATATCAGCAGAATAATCCCTGGGATCGTCAGCATATTCAAGTTTCGCAGAAGATTCCCCTTCTGTTCGATCCGCTCACGGCGTTTGAGTTTCACGTCATTGAGCCGTTTCTGGGCGATCCGGATCTTGTCCTGAAGTTCTTGTTTCTTACGCTGAATCTCCGAGGTGATCAGTTCTTCGGAGCTGTCGCCGCCCGTTCGCAGCAGTTCGTTCAATTCCGCCTCGAAGCCCTTGATCTCGGCATTGATGCGGTTTTCCTGCTCGGCGGTCTCTTCGGCGGCCTGTTCCTCAATGTGGTCAACCACGGTGAACGGCCGGGCAATATTGCCGCGGGACCGGATCGATATCAACTCACTGGAGCCCGAAAGATTGTCGATTGCATTAATCAGCAGAGTGCTGTTATCACCGACGGGAACCTTGCCGAAGAAGGATCGCTGATAGGCCAACTGGTCCCAAATAAAGTCCACATCGCTGAACACCACCACGGTACAGTCCTGTTGCGCTTCGGTCAGTCCTTTGAGCGGAATCTGAACCGTAATTTTTTCACTGCTGTTGGGATCCGATTCGTCGTATCGCGGATTGTCGATCTCGGTATCGACCTGAACTCCATTCGGAAAGGCGCTTTTGAATCGGCCGTTGAGGATATATCCCATCGCGACCGGTTCGCTGCCTTCGGTAAAATAATTCATAAATTCACCCGGGCTGGTCATCGCCAGTTCGTACGGCGATTTAACGCTCCAGTCATTGCCGCTGTCCGTTGTCGTGATCAACGGGATCTTTTCAATAGCCGGCTCGTTGGAATCGTTGGATTCGTTTATTTCACTGAGTACGCCGGCAAAGAAGATCTGAACCTCATTGAGATTGCCGGTAATCATATGCTCGGGATTGAAGCAATAGGGCTGCCCCTTGAAATCTTTCAACAACAGATATCCGATGATCGGTTCCGGGCGTTCATTGGGCCGCAATGCTTGAACGATCGCCAATCGACGATCCCCGGCAAAGGTCATCGACGGCATCACAAGTCCCCACGTCGAAAGCAGTGGCTCGAGATCCGAGCTTTTGGTCGGTGGATTGTCGGGCGCATAGTAATTGGTTTTGGTTTCGTCCCCCAGACAATGCGGATCGACACAGATCACCGACCGCCCGCCGTTGAGAACGAATTGATCGATCGCGAACAGCGTTTGATCCGGCAGGTTTTTCGGGTGAACGACCAGCAGGATGTCAATATCGCTGATATTATTGGTGTCGGCGGCAACCGTACTGACGTCGTATTTCTCTTTCAACTCCGAGATGATCGTCCACGAGGGCTTCGGGACCTGGCCCTGCATACGCATCATCTGCGCCATGTACCCGCTGACATCATCACCCATCACGTCGATCGAGCTTAAGACCCCGATTTTCTTCTTTTCGCGCGTGACGGCACTGTCGATCAGCGCGCTGATATCATATTCCACAAAATTCTGCCGGTCCGGTGTAAACATCCGGATGGTTTTTTCCACCCCGAATTCGGTTTGCAGCACCAACCCGAAAAAAAACCGTTCCTCTTCGGTGATGGGATAATGCTTGAGGTTATACCGGATCGCCTCGATTTCTTCGTCCGAATACGGCCGTGGGTCAATGATTTGAAGCTCCACCATGCCGTTGGAATGACGGACATATTCCTGCAATAGCGTTTTGACGAAGTCCGCATAGTTGTTGTAGAATTTGATGAAGTCTGGCGCTTCGATCGCGGCGGTCTTCGAATAGAATAATTTCAGGGTGATCGGTTGATTCAGTTTGTCGAGAATTTTTTTAGATCCGTCTGAGAGGGTATAAACCTTTTGCTCGGTGACGTCGAGTTTGACGTTTCTGCCGATATGCTGACAAATACTGATCGTTGAAAAAGTGATCACCAGAACAAAAATGACCGCTATGATCGCTTTGAGTGTACGGTTCATCAGCTTGCCTTCCTTTCTTCCAAGATAATACTGCATGCCCAAACCCAGCCGATTATCAGGATTACAAAGTAAGCGATATCCTTAAATTGAATGATGCCTTTCTGGATCGCATCGAAATGTTCCTGCATGCTCATGGCCTCGATCGCCCGGACCAGTCCCATCGGCAAAAACGTGGCCAGATAATTCATCGTGGTGGACATCCCCGCAAACACAAGGATCGCACAGGCCACGACACTCAGTACGAAACTGATCACCTGATTCTTGCTGATCGCCGAAAAAAAGCATCCGATCGCCAGAAACGCGCCGGCCATCAGAAAACTGCCGAGGTACCCGGCGACGATCAGTCCTTCGTCGGGGTTACCCAGATAGCTCACGGTGATGACCATCGGAAAGGTTAATGCCAGGGCGATGCCGAGGAAAAACCAGGCCGCGAAGAATTTGCCCAATACCGCCTGGGATACCGTTATCGGCAGGGTAAAGAGCAGCTCGACCGAACCGCTTTTGCGTTCCTCGGCCCACAGCCGCATCGCCGTTGCGGGAACCATAAATACGAACAACAATGGCAGATTCACAAAGAACACCTGCAGGTCTGCCTGTCGCATTTCATAAAAGCCGCGCTTGAATGCCAGGTAAGCCGAGAAAAACAGAAAGACCACCAGGAACACGTACGCCAGCGGCGTGGTAAAGTAGGATTTAAGTTCTCGTTTAAATACTGACCAGAAACTGTTCATCCGTCAATCTCCTTTGATTATTGTCCGCCCGACACTCAGGCGGCCTTGGTAGTTGTGATCTTACGGAACACCTCGTCAAGGCTGCACTGATATTCGTCCTTGAGCTGCTGCGGGGTCGAGTCCACGAGGATCTCGCCGCGGGCGATGATGATCGTTCGCGAACAGACTGCTTCAACCTCTTCGAGGATATGCGTCGATACGATAATACATTTTTCCTGTGCCATTTGGTTGATGAGCTGGCGCACTTCATGTTTTTGATTCGGATCCAGCCCGTCTGTCGGCTCGTCGAGGATCAGCACCTGCGGATCGTGAATCAGGGCCTGGGCCAGGCCGACGCGCCGTTTGTAGCCCTTGGAAAGGGTATCGACCGTCTGATGGAACACCGATTCGATCGCGCAGCGTTTGACGATACGGTCGATGGCGTCGCGTCGTTTTTTGCCGTTTATCCGCCGTGTATCGCAGATGAAGTTCAAAAAACTGCCAACGGTCATTTCATTATAGGCCGGGGCGTTCTCCGCCAGATAGCCCAGGCAATTGCGAACTGCGATCGGATCTCGGTTAATGTCGTGGCCGCAAATTGTGGCCGTGCCGCTGTCCGGCTTTAAGAAACAGGCCAGCATTTTCATCGCGGTACTCTTGCCGGCCCCGTTAGGGCCCAGAAATCCCAACACTTCGCCTTTGCCGACTTCGAACGAAATGCCGTTGACGGCCACAAGGGAACCGAAGCTGCGTTTGAGGTGTTCAACGGTGATCATTTGTGTCTCCATATCGAAAACTCCATTATAACTGTGTTTTCATATACCCGTTGTTATTCTTTTTATTCAAATCACTACAATTGCCATAATCAGGTATAAAGCATTGAATTATAAAAAGATTATCCTTCAGGTCAAGCCCAACGAGAACAAAAATGTGACATCTTTTTAAATAATTTATAGATTGGGACTTACGAACATAAAACACAATTATGCTTTTTTTCGGGTCAAGAGCAAGGCCAGAGAAATGTAAACCAGCAGGGAAATCCCAATCACAAGCAAGCCGGGAATGCCCAGGCCAAATAAAAGAACACATATACATGAAGCCAGAACCGGAGCGACGATAAGTGCTTTGAGCGGTTTACTGTATTGGCGGATTTTGGATTGGCTTTGATCTTCGTATTGACGAAGGATTGATATTGCGGCCGGCTTCTCTTTGAGGGGTACTGAGATTTTCTGAAGACTCGCAGCACCGGGAACATATGTACTGGTAATATCTTCCGGTTCCAGAACCATGGGATTGAGGCCTTGCCGGCGAAGCAAATCCAGGATCATAAAAATATTTTCAGAATTTGCCTTGTAAACAACAACCAACTCTTCTTTTGGTTCGTCCATGGGTTTGCCGTAAAGCATAATTATTCGACGCGAACGGCCGTGCCGTAGGCCATGATCTCGGCGGCCATGCTCATAATCTGGGTGGTCGAGAATTTCATCCCGACAATCGCGTTGGCGCCGAGTTTTTCGGCCTCATCGATCATCCGGTCGATCGCCTGTTCGCGGGCCTCGCCCATCATCTTAGTGTAGTCGGTAATCTCGCCGCCGACAATATTGCGCAGCCCGGCCATGACATCGCGGCCCAGATGACGCGCCCGAATCGTATTGCCCCGCACCAGCCCCAGATATTGGACAGTCGTCTTGCCGGGGATCGTTTCGGTGGTTGTTATCTCCATGATTCTATCTCCTGATATTTTTGTAAGGGTCTTTTTTCCAGAAATACAGCCGCTCGCGCAGGACCGAGACGAACAAAATCGCCAGTCCCGCCAGCAGAGCCAGCAGCCCGATTTTCAACAGCATACCGACCGATGGATCGCGGACAATCCCCTCGATCAGCTTAAATCCGCCGTAGATCAGCAGCACCACGGCCGCGATCGAGAATAATAACCACCCGATCCCGCGTTCAATCCGGTTGTAGAGATTGCCCCAGTACTGCTGCCATATCTTGTCCTCGGGCTCACGGAGCGTGACCTCATCCGTGATTTGCTTGAGATGCCGGAATTCCTCCAGTTCGCTGCGGCAATCACGGCATGTCTCGATATGCGTTTCAAATGTCTGTTTCTGCTGCGAGTCCAGCTCGCCGTCGAGATAACCCATCATCAGATCTTTGTAATTTTCGCAAGTCATACCTGCAAACCTCCTTTCCCACTGAGAAGGTCTTTGAGTTTTTTACGTGCATGAAAGAGTCTGCTCATAACGGTTTCTTTACTGCAATGTAATGCCTCAGCAATCTGGTCATAGGAGAGCCCCTGGAAGTGCCGCAAAATAATGATCTCGCGGTGTTTCTCATTCAGCCGGCCGATTGCCTGCCAAATACGCTGCTGCATCTCATTTTTCTGGGCTAATAATTCCGGATCAAAATGGTCTTTGTGCGTGTCGGCCGGGGCCTGTTCGAACGCATCCAGCGAACAGCTTTTTCGAACTCTGGCTTTTCGCAGATGGCTGAAGCATAAATTTTTCAAAATTTGATAAAACCACGGGAAAAAACGCTTCGTCGGATTCAAGCGGTTAATATTGTAGTAAGCCCGGTAGAACGCCTCCTGTGAAAGCTCCAGGGCGTCATCGTGATTGCCTACCAGTCCCAACGCGATGAAATAGGCCTGTTTCATATAGGTATGGACGATCTGCTCAAACGCGCTGCGGTTGCCTTGGCGGCAGTGTTGTAAAACAACCATTTCGTCCGGTAACAGATTCTCCAATGCCCGTTTCTCCTTGTTTTGAGGCGATGGATAACGGCATTTTTGCTGTTAATTACGCATATGTAAATGATTTATTCAACTTTTTTTAAATCTTTATTATTCATAGGCAGGGGGGGATGTTTTTGTCTTGATTTTTCAGTAGATTATTGGTATAATGCTGAAAATTAAGGATTTTAGCCAAATTGAGGAGGCAGGGTTCTGAGACAAGCTGGATGTTTACTCAAAGGACTGCTTTTACTGGCAATTTTCGTCTTGCCGGGGCGGATAGTATTCGCGCGTTATTTCGAAAAGAACTCATTGCGGGATCCGGTTATTCGCCAACAGCGTGTCGCTCAGCTTCGCGCAAAATATCAGCAGCGGGCAGAAGAGGCCCGCCGAATTGCCCGCGAAAAAGGCTGGGTTATCCGAAATACCATAAACGGCCGCACGTATGAACTGATGGGCCTTATGAACGGTCGCCCGCTTTACTATCAGACAACAAATCTCAATGCGGCGATCAGCAATGCCGCTTCACTGGTATGGAATGATCCTCCATATTACCTTCTGGGCAGCGATGTAACAGTTGGATTGTGGGATGCGAATAATCCGCGCGATACGCACCAGGAATTCAATGGGCGTATCACATTTGGATATGAACCAGATGAAACATATGGTTATCACAATCACACCACCTGGGTCGCTGGCGCCATCGGGGCATACGGCGTCGATTCGGCGGCAAAAGGCATGGCGCCGGATGTCAATATTCTATCGTATGACTGGACCGATGATATTTCCGAAGTAACCGACAACGCGGCCGCATCGTCGAGTCAAACGGATAAAATCCCGCTGTCAAATCATTCATACGGAATTGCCGCCGGTTGGGCAACCGGCGTTTATTCAGACGAATATGGTTATGGATCTTACTGGTTCGGCACTTATGGCGACCGCGAAGACGAGGCATTTGGCCAGTATGGCCAGATGGCTCATGACCTGGACGATTTGTGTTATGATGCCCAATATTTTCTTCCATTTTGGGCCGCGGGCAATGACCGCAATGACAATGCCCCGTCAGACGGGACGACATATTATTATCAAACATACCATCATATTTTCGGCTGGCGATGGGAGTCCAAATCCTACGACAGCAGTACTGACCCTTATGATGACGGCTATGACAATGGCGGATATGACACGATTGAATTTTCGGCGACTGGCAAAAATACCATGACAGTGGGGGCTGTAGCCGATGCAGTAACCTCCGGTCAACGGGATATATCCAAAGCGTATATGCAAAATTTCAGCGGCTGGGGCCCCACCGATGACGGGCGAATCAAGCCCGATATCGTTTGTAACGGTACTGGGTTATATACAACGGCATATGAAAGTGATACCAGCTACGGCTCGATGACTGGCACCAGTATGGCTTCACCGTCAGCGGCCGGCGCGGGGGCGTTGCTGGTCGAATATTATCGCCGGTGCAATAACGATCAATTAATGCTCGCCAGTACCCTCAAAGGATTGATGATCCATACTGCCGATGACCTCGGCAATGCCGGCCCGGATTATCAATTCGGCTGGGGACTGGTGAATATACAGGCGGCTGCTGATATCATAAATGACGCCAATACCGACCCGAACAGTTATTCGATTATTGAAGATCAACTCTCAACGGTGAACCCGGACAACCTATATACCGTTTTCTGCGATGGTACATTACCGTTACGGGTAACGCTGTGCTGGACGGACCCGCAGGCGGCAGCACTCACCGATCTGGACAATACCTCATCGCGGCTGATCAACGATTTGGATATCCGTGTTTATGACGCCAATGCCGCAGTATATTATCCGTTTGTTCTCAATCCCAATCAGCCCTCGCAAGCCGCAACCACCGGCGATAATGCGATCGATAATGTCGAACAGGTCCTGATCAATGCACCGACAGCAGGATATTATGATATTGAAGTAACACACAAAAATTCCTTAACGGATAATCAGCAGATTTATTCGGTGATTATTTCCGGGCAAAATATCGCGCGAGAACTGCCGATCGATCGCTATGAGTTCGATACGATTGCTTTGGCCGAGGTCAATGTTCCGCTGGATATCAATCTTTTTGCTGTCGAAGCAAATGGTGCAACAGTTACGGATTTCAATGGTATTGTCAGCCTTGAGGCCTTCAGCGGCGAAGAGGCCGTTGAATCCCAGGTCGGCTCAGGAATCGATACATGGGAATATCCGATTACCGTATATTATAAAAAATCGCGTACCCAGTCGATTTATCTGGCTGATGAAATCAACCATAGCGGCCTGATCGAGCAGATCGCGATCGAGGTCAATGAAGTGCCCGGTCTCGACCGCAACAACTGGACCATTCGAATGAAGCAAACGGATATGAATAGCTATCCGGTGAGCGAATGGGACAGCAACGGCTGGACAACGGTCTATCAGGCCAACGAACCGCCCGGCACGACCGGATGGCAATATTATACCCTTCAGCAGCCGTTCGATTACAATGGCGTGGATCATTTGATGATTGATTTCAGTCTTGATAATAATACATGGGACTATCAAACGGGTTTATGTTATGATACGACAACCGGTGAGAATCGCAGCCTGGTTTACCAGACCGATTCGGACAGTTATGGCCCGCCAACCAGTTGGAGCGGGACCAGCCCAACGCCTTTGAGTGAGCAGCGGGTCCCCAATATTCGGTTGGTCTTTGAGGGCACCCGCGTGGAAGTTCCGATCGATCCGAATCAGACGACTTCATTTATTGACGGTATATGGCAGGGGCAGGTGACGCTGGGGCTTGCGATGCCGGATGTGTTGATTCGCGCGATCGACGATGCCAATCGCACCGGCGACAGCAATCGGTTTGATGTAACCGCACCGCTGCCGGGCATGCCGTATAATCCGCAGCCGGCCAATGACGCAAACACGGCTTTGTTGAGCAGTATGCTCTCCTGGCAGTGCGATTCGAACAGTGCGACCGAAACATTTTTCGATATTTATCTGGATACCAATTCATTGCCAAATGAACTGATCTGTGCCGATACGAACCAACTGGCGTGTGATCCCAATCTCCAATGTTCGAAACATTACTACTGGCAGGTCGTGGCGACCAACCAGCACGGCTCGACAGCGGGGCCGGTATGGATGTTTGAAACCGAAAGCCTGCCGGGCGATTTCGATGACAATTGCGTGGTGGATATGAACGATCTGGGCTATTTTGGCGATCAGTGGCTCACGGCCGATCCTAATGCCGATATTCATCCGATTGCGGGGGATGGGATTGCTGATTTCAATGATTTTGCCGTTCTCGCCGGAAACTGGCTCGACGAACTCGTCGATCACTGAGACGCAGCCGCGATCTAAAAGGTGATCTTGAATTCACTCAATTCTGGATTTACAGCAATATCGCTGATGTCCGTATCTCGCAGATGACCTGCAAATGATTCCTGGATGTCCCGAATGCAGTCGTTGATATCATCGGGGTGTCCCTGGGCGACCATCTCGACCGTCCCGTCAGGCATATTTCGTACATATCCGTTCAGGTCATAGCGATTTGCGATATTCAGGGCGGTAAACCGAAATCCCACGCCCTGGACCCGTCCGGAAAAAACGACTTTTTTCGCTTCTGTCTGCTTTGACAAGGATCGATTCCTTTGATTTTGGGTACCGATTTCTCACGAGAACTCAACCGGATACTAAAGTATCCTTAACACAGGATGATATCATAGATTAAAAGCACCATTTTGCAAGAGAAGATTTTTTTTGTATCAGAGTCGTGTTAAATTTTGGTTTTATTACGGTCAAACTAAGATATAATAAACAGCTTATTTAGACATGGATGATAATGGCGAAGAAATCGAAAAAACAAATTGAGCGCGGTGAACAAATTTACCAGATCACCTCGCTGGTGGCGGGCAATTTTTCCATCAGTGAAGTGCTGGATAAACTGGCAGAAATCGCGGTGGAGATCGTCGGCGTTAAGGCCTGTTCGATCAGATTGCTGGATGAGGAAGCGGCAGAACTGAAGATGCGCAGTACCTACGGTCTGAGCGAGGCATACCGCAATAAAGGGCCGGTTACCCGCGATGATCCGGTGATCCAGGCCGCATTTGCCGGTGAGGCCGTCGTGATCGATGATATGCGACTGGATGATCGGATCAAATACAAAGAGGCGACGATTCGCGAAGGGCTGGTCAGCCAATTAACGGTGGCCATGAAATTCCGCGACAAAGTGATCGGTGTGTTGCGGCTATACAGTCCCAGCCCCAAAAAATTTGACGATGACGATCTGTTGATCGTTCGCTCGCTTGCCGGTCAGTGCGCCACAGCCATTCGCAATGCCCAACTCTATGCCGAAGCGATCGCGGGCGCCAGAATGGCCGAACAAATGCGGCTGGCCGGGATCATTCAGCGCCGAATGATCCCCGAACATGCCCCCAATGTGCCGGGACTGGAGATTGCTGCGACATATATTCCCTGTTTTGAAGTCGGTGGCGATGTGTACGGTTTTTACCCAGTGGGCAAGCAGGGCTTGATCGTGAATATTGCCGATGTGATTGGCAAGGGAGTGCCGGCCGCCTTGATGACAAGCTGGTTTCGAGGTATTATCCAGGCGTATGTCGAGCGAATGAAGACGCTGATGGGCTGCCCGACTCATGCCGATAGTACCGTGATCAGCGATGCGATGAAAAATATCGTAACCAAGATGAACCAGATCGCCTGCCGGGAATGTCAGGATGGTGAATTTATTACGATGTTTCACAGTTTTATTGATGTTGGGAAAATGCAGTTGACGTATTGTAACTGCGGTCATGAACCAACGATGCTGATCCGGGACGGCGAGATTTTCGAATTGAACAAAGGCGGGTTGGTGCTCGGCGTATTGGATGATTATGCCTACGAGATCGATACCATCGAACTGCAACCCGGCGATTGTTTGTTATACTATACCGATGGACTGGAAGATGCGGCCAATTTTGAAAGCGAATTCTGGGGGATCGGGCGTCTTCAGCAAACGATTCGCCAGATATGCCATCAAACATGTACACCGCAACAATTGATCGATCAGATTCTGGCCTTGCGGCGCCGTTTTGTCGGATTAGCACGCCAGACCGACGACACCAGTGTTGTAGCCGTCAAAGTCAAAGGAACGGATCCCGATGGATAACCGCGTTATTACAATTGACGGCCCCGCCGGCAGCGGCAAAAGCACCGTCGCCCGCCAGGTGGCCCGCAAACAAGGCATTGCCTTTCTCGACACCGGGGCAATGTATCGCGCTGTGACCCTTGCGGCGATTCGCGATAATACGGATATAACCGACCAGACCGAATTGCTTAGGGTCCTTGATCGACATGAATTCGAATTTTTACTGGATGAAAACAAACAGATGAAAGTGAGGATTGATCAGGAAGATGTAACCGGGGCTATTCGTTCTACGCAGGTGACTGAAAACGCCAGGTTTATTGCGTCATGCGATACGATTCGAAAAAGATTGGTTCAAATGCAGCGTGATTTTGCCGCGGCATACCCGGCGATTGTAACCGAAGGACGGGACCAGGGCACGGTAGCGTTTGCAGACGCGGACATAAAATTCTATTTGACGGCCGATCTTGACGAACGGGCTCGAAGACGCCAAAAAGATTTGCAGGATGCCGGGGTCCATCAACCCTTAGAATCCATCCGCCGGGATATCCATCGCCGTGATCAAAGCGATCAGGCCCGTCGAATGGGCCCGTTGAAACAGGCGGCCGATGCGATCCAACTCGACACATCTGATTTGACAATCGAGCAAGTAGTGACTGAAATTGAACAGGTGATAAAAAAACGATGGCCAAACAAATGATCTCAAATGCATGGTACACATTTTGCCGGCGACTATGTAAAGGCTTTTGTCTTTTATGGTTTCGAATGCATATTGAGGGATTGGAGAATATCCCTCAAAAGGGCGGCTTTTTACTGGTCAGCAATCACCAGAGTTTTCTGGATCCGTTATTTTGCTGTGTCTTTATCACCCGGCCTATGCATTTCTTTGCCCGAGACAGCCTCTTCAAGAATCCCGTTTTTGGGCGATTGATCCATTCGGTCAATGCAATTCCGGTACGGCGCGGACAGGCGGATCTGGGAGCGATCAAGCAAGTGCTCAAGCGGCTCAAAGCCGAGCAGGGGGTTCTGCTTTATCCGGAAGGAACACGAACATCGGACGGGAAAATTGCCGAGTTGAAACCGGGGTTCGGCCTGTTATGCCGCAAAAGCGGAGTGCCGGTGGTGCCGATGGTGATCGACGGCGCATTCGAAGCATGGCCGCGGCACCAAAAACTGTTTTCATCGTTCAAACCGATCCATGTCAGATACGGCACGATCATCACATCCGATGAAATTCGCCAAATAAACGATCAGCAATTAGCGTTGAGATTGACCCAAACACTACGCCGGATGCAAAATCAAATTCGGATGGCCAATGATAAACGTCCAATTGACTACGACGGCAAAAATGCACCTGCAAGCAAAGAGGGAGGCTCAACACGATGAAGATCGTTAAGGCGGACAATTGTGGATTTTGCCCGGGTGTGCGTAACGCGATTCGGATGGCTGAAGAAGTGCTCGATACCCGTCAGGATGTCTATAGCTTAGGCCCGATCATTCATAATAAGGATATGGTGGACCGGTTGGCGGCGAAGGGCCTCAAAACCGTCAACTCGGCCGACCGGATCCCCGGCGGAACAGTCATTATTCGCTCGCATGGAGCGGCGCCCGATGAGATCCAGAAATTAAAAAACCGCGGATTGCAGATCATCGATGCCACCTGTGTGCTGGTCAAACGGGTTCAGCATCTGGCTCAGCAACTGGAAAAAGAAGGGTATCGGGTGGTCGTGATCGGCGATAAAAACCACCCCGAAGTCAAGGCTGTTGTAGGCTGTGTCGAACATGTGACGGTGATTGCCGATGACAAGGATATTGCTAACCTCCCTTCAGGAAAGAAGTTAGGGGTTATTTGCCAGACAACCCAAAGCCCGGCCCATTTCGGAGATATGGTCGGGGCGATCTGTCGGGCGGGATTTAACGAGCTCAAAGTCGTCAATACCCTCTGCCGGGAGGCGATTAAACGGCAAAAATCCGCCGTCCAGGTCTGTCAGCAGGTCGATGTGATGTTTGTACTTGGCGGTCTGGAAAGCGCCAATACTCGAAAATTAGCGGAATTGTGCAAAAAATTTAATCCCCAAACGTTTCACTTGCAGAATTGGCAGGAATTTGATAAAAAACAGGTTTTCGGTAAAACGTCGGCAGGCGTAACCGCCGGAGCGTCAACGCCGGACTGGATTATTGAGGAGTTTATACGGCATTTGTCGCAGATGAATTGAAAACTGAAGAACGTCAACATGCCATTGACTGCGTGGGTCAATGGATTTTTTAACATTAACCTTTTAATAAGATGCAGTGCTGCATCAGGATGCGAAAACGTAAATGTGGGGCGTTCTCGTATCCCGAATCAAACGCCACAGGAGAACAGGAATAAATGGTTGATCGAAATATTGTCAAAAAATTAGGTTTAAGCCAGGAACAGCTTGCCGAACGCGTCAATGAATTATATGACCAGCAAGACGGTGAGTACCTGGAAGAAGTGATCCAGAAAAAAGTCGATTCGCGATTGCCCGGAACGATCCTCAAAGGCAAGATCGTTACACAGATCAGTAATGATGTGATCGTGGAAGTCGGGCTCAAAAGCGAAGGAATCGTCGATGCCGGGGAGTTCGATGATCCGCAGGAGATCGAACCCGGTAAAGAAATCGAAGTCTTTCTCGAAGACACCGACGCCGAAGGCGGCATGATCCTGCTCAGCAAACGCAAAGCAGACCGTATTCGGGGTTGGGATATGATTATCAATACCAAGAACGAAGACGATGTGGTCACCGGCAAGGTGATCCGTCGGATCAAGGGCGGCCTGTTGGTGGATATCGGTGTGCCGGTCTTTTTGCCCGCTTCGCAGGTCGATATTCGCAAACCCGGCGATATCAGTCGGTTTATCGGCAAGGATATCGAATGCAAGATCCTCAAGATCGATGTCGAAGGCAAGAACATCGTTGTGTCCCGCCGCAAACTCATTGAAGAGGAACGCCAGAGCAGCAAAGAAAAGATCATGACCGAGATCGAAGAAGGCCAGGTCCGAAAAGGTGTGGTCAAGAATATTGCCGACTTCGGCGTATTTGTGGATCTCGGCGGTGTGGACGGGCTGCTGCATATTTCCGATCTGAGCTGGGGACGCATCTCGCATCCGTCGGAAGTGGTCCAGTTGGATCAGGAGATCGAATGTGTGGTGATCGGCGTCGATAAAGAAAACGAAAAGATATCGCTCGGACTCAAGCAAAAGACCGAAAGCCCGTGGGAAAACGCGGACGAAAAATATCCGGTGGGTTCGCGGGTAACCGGCAAGATCGTCAATATCATGAACTATGGTGTCTTTGTTCGCCTCGAAGAGGGAGTTGAAGGTCTGCTGCATATCAGCGAAATGAGCTGGACCAAACGGCTCAATCACCCCGGTGAAATGCTAAACCTGGGCGATGAGATCGAAGTAGCGGTCCTCAGCGTCAATAAGGAAAAGCAGGAGATATCGCTCGGACTCAAGCAGACCGAAACGAATCCGTGGGCGGTTGCCTCTCAGAAATACCCGCCGGGCACGATTGTGACGGCCAAGGTCAGCAGCCTCACGAATTTCGGCGCATTTGTCGAGATCGAAGAGGGGATCGACGGTATGATCCATGTTTCGGATTTGAGTTGGACCAAGAAATACAATCACCCCAACGAGGTGCTCCAGAAAGGCCAGGATGTCAAATGTGTCGTGCTGGAAGTGGATGAAGAGAAACAGCGGGTTTCAATGGGCATCAAGCAGTTGACCGAAGATCCGTGGATTCGCGCGATCCCCGAAAAATATATCCCCGGCCAGATCATCAAAGGCGTTGTCACCAAGCTGACGAATTTCGGTGCGTTTGTGGAACTGGAATCAGACCTCGAAGGCCTGCTGCATATCTCCGAACTGGCCGACCATAAGATCGACAAACCCCAGGATGTGGTGAAACTGGGCGATGAGGTTGAGGTCAAGATACTGCGGGTCGATACGGACTCGCGCAAGATCGGCCTGAGCCTGCGTCGCGCCAAATGGGCTGCTGAGGAGCAGGAACAGGGGCACCAGCCCTCGACCCCGCCCAAGAGCCAGACGCCGATTGGTGTCCAAACCGTTCTGAGCCCTGAAAATATGGAGTCCGCAAGCGATCAGCCCGAAGAAGAATCGGCGCCCGCTGAAGATAAACAATCCGAGCCCGCCGCCTCGGCGCCTGATGAGACATCTGAGCCGCCAGCCGAAGCCGCTGAGCAGGATGAATCCGATGAATCCGAAGCGAACCAGGAAGTATCGCCGGAATCTTCAGCGCCGCAGGAAGACGAAAAAACGCAGGACTCCAAGGTGTCTTAGGATAATTTTTCGGCAAAGGCCCGATAATCGAAATCAAGGCCTCGGCAAGTATGTTTTAGCCCCTGTTATGTTAAGGGGCCTGTGAAATTGACCGATATCAACCAGCGGTAGCATAAGGTGTGCTATCGCTGGTTTTTTTATATCCACATAGGGCCCGAAACGTGTCGGCCGGAAAGCCGAATACCGGGCGGGAGTGAGGCCATTATATTTGACGCTACGATTAAGGAATACCTCAAGCAGATCGACGAATCACCGCTGCTGACATTCGAACAGGAACGCGAATTAGGCCGATTGGTGATCGAGGATAATGACCCTGAAGCGCGTGAGCGACTGGTTCGCAGCAATCTTCGACTGGTCGTCAATATCGCCAAGAAATTTACCGGCCGCGGCCTGAGCCTGGCCGACCTGATCGAAGAGGGCAACGTCGGCCTGATCAAAGCGGTCGATTATTTCGATCCCAGCCGCGGGACCCGCTTCAGCACCTATGCCGCATGGTGGATTAAACAGAGCATCAAACGGGCGCTGCTCTCGAGTGTTCAGCCGGTCCATATCCCCACATATATGGTGTCGCTGATCAATCAGTGGCGTCATACGGCTGCGGAACTGGAGACAAAACTGGGCCGCTCACCGCACGTCGATGAGATGGCCGACCTCATGGGCTTATCTAAAAAGAAAGCCAAAGTGATCTATGACGTCGTCCATACCCTCAATTCCATCCGCGACAGCAGTACCGACGAGGATGATAATCACAGCATCGAAAAAGAGGTCCACGACAACAGCACCGCCGGCCCGGAAGAAGCGCTGCTCGCCGACGAGCAGCAGGGCCTGGCCGTGGAATTGCTCGAGGCGATCAAGCCGCGCGAGGCGAAAATCCTGCGGCTGCATTACGGTCTCGACGGTAAGCCTCCGATGTCACTTAAAGAAATCGGCAAAAAGCTCGGCTTGACACGCGAACGCATCCGTCAGATCCAGCGTCAGGCACTCACCACGCTATACGACTTCATGAGCGATGATTAAGCCGCTATGGGTACGATGGGTCTTCAGGTCCACGCGCTTTGAATCCTGAAAGGTTTTCAGTCAGGGAAACTATCCCCATTTAAGAACTGTTGGCGGTATCTTCGAATTTGTAGCCGATTTCGCGGAGGGTGTGGATAAATACCGGCTGTGAGGGATTCGGTTCGATCTTATTTCGCAGAGTAGTCACGAACCGGTCCACACTGCGGTGGCCCGAAAAGCTGTTATAGCCCCAGACCGCATTGAGAATCTCATCCCTGGTCAGGGCCTTGCCGTGCTTTTGCAGGAAAAACTCCAACAGCGCGAATTCCTTCGGCGAGAGTTTGATTTCATCACCGTTTTTCGTGAGCTTTCGCGCTTCGACATCCAGTACGAACTCACCGAATGCAAATCGAGTGGTCTTTGCCTGTCGCCGCCGCCGCAAAAACGCCTCGGCCCGCGCCAGCAGTTCCTTAATGCTGAACGGCTTGGTCACATAATCGTCGGCCCCGAGGTTCAGCCCGAGGATAATGTCCGATTCCTCGCCCTTGGCCGTGAGCATGATGATCGGCATATCGAGGTTCTCTTTTCGCAGGCAGTCGCAGATCTCATAGCCGTTGACCTTGGGCAGCATGATATCGAGAATAATCAAGTCCGGCCGGGCATCCAGCGCCGTATTAAGCCCCGCCTCGCCGTCGGCCGCGGTGATCACGCGATAGCCCGAGTACTCGAAGTTGTCCTTCAAGCCCCGCAGCATCGTCGAATCATCTTCAATAATCAGTACCGTTTCCATGATTCTATTTTAACCGGATCGATCCGAAGCTGGTTTTGAGATTAATCTTACCAGAGCCGCCCGAACCGATTGTGCCATTCATTATTTTCTCGGATATATTGCCGGTGACGGTGATCGGGATATCGCTGTTGATCTTGCCGTGACTGGTTGCAAGGGATGCAAACCCACTAAAATCCTTTGGCACATCGAAATCGATATTGCCGTGGCTCGTCGTTACAATCGTATTGATCTGCGGATCGACACTGTCTTTGAAAGAAACGCTGACGTTGTCATGTGTTGTCGAAATATTCAGGGGATTACTGTCGATCTCTCTGCAGGTAATTCGTCCGTGCGTTGTCCTTAGTGTCATCGGTCCGACAATATCCTCTGCTTCGATCGGATCGTGCGAGGTATGGGCTTCGATGCGGCCGGTAATCCGGTTAAGCCGGATTGGATCATGTGATGTTCGTACATTCAGATCGCCGACGATATCGCTGCATTCGATCGGATCATGGCTGGTGTTCAGAATCAGATTACCCGTAATATTGCCGCACCGGATCGGATCGTGCGAAGTGACGGCCGTCACATTGCCCTCGAGATTATGGCATTCGATCGGGTCGTGCGATGTCCTTAGATCGACACTTGTTTTGTGCGGTACTTCCACATCGTAGCTGACAAACACATGGTATTTTTCCACCACCTCGGGCTTATGCACCACGGCCGTCATGCGATCAGCGGAAGGCTGCAGTTCGACGCTTACCATCTCGGCGATCGCTTTGGCCTTTTCTTCGGTTTTTGCCTGCACCCGGATCGTGGCATTCACATAACAACGATTTTCGTCGATCCCCTGAACATGAATGTGGCTGTGGCTGGTTTGTGCAGCAAAGGTTAGCCCGTCGCCCATATCTGTTTCTAATCGAACGCTCCGCTCGAATCTAGCATTTGTTTGACAGCCGCACCCTGAAAAGTGAATCACACAGGAACTCGCCCCGCATACAATCAAAACAACAGTCACTGCCAACAGCAGAATACATGTCTTTCGCATTTTCATTTCCTCACCATTTTTATCGAATCATCTTTAATAATCAGTACTGTTTCCATTCTATTCCTGCCACCGAGACCACTGCGAATCATCGTAAATGAAACAACTACGTATCAAATGTTAATTTAAGTGGCACACATCCACCGGGTCTGTCAATCGCATCTGCGATTTGTTCAAATCCCATTTTTCTGTAAAAATCTGCAGCATAATTAGAAGAATTAACCCTTAAATACCCCTTTGGCGATTTCTGTTTACAGACATCGATAACGCCGTCAACAAGTTTACGGCCAATTCCCGAACGGTGGTGCTGGGGATCAACAAACAATGCCGCGAAATTCCAAAATTCCTTCACCAACGCCACCCCCAAAAGTGACTCATCGTCTTCACACACAAACAAAAGTCCATTTTCTTTATTTTCAACCCACCAATCCAGACATTCGCGAACATCCGCACAAATATTTTTATGATGCTCATCAGAATCGGTTACGCATTGACGAATTGCATCCGATACCACTTTGTGGATTTTATCCAAATCAGCCTCTTTTCCTTGTCGAATATGCCACATAAAAAATCCGTGTAAATCAGTGTTCATCTGTGTCTAATAAAACCGTGTTCGTCCGTGTCTATATCTTTGCAATAACCTTTTCATAATTTTCGACCATAAAGTGCTTGCTGCGGCCTTTACGGACCACTGTATGGCCTTCGGCTTCTAATCGTTTTTTGAGGTTTGCAAGGCCGCCAGGATATTTTTCATTGAGTATCCCGCCGGTTTTCAGTGTCCGCCAGTAGGGCGTGATCCGCTTTTTGCCCTCTTTCTCGGCTTCATCGGCGGCGTTGGCCGCGATCCACGAAAAGATACCCGTCGTAATCGGACAGCCGTAATCGGCCTGATGTTTCTTAGCCAGGATCTGCCGTATCTCGTTGATCGTAATGAGCTTGCCCGTGGGTACTTTCTTCATGATCGCATCGACTTCAACCGGCGCCGGGATAACATAATCACCCGCCGGCCAGTTTTTGCCATTTTTCTGATCGAAGCGTTCAACCTTCGGCAACCCTTTTTTATTATCGGCCAGCTTTTCCTGCCATGTGGTTTTTGTTTTCATTATATTCGTCCGATTTTTTCTTTTTGGGCAATTTAATAATGCTGTTGATTATTATCGTCGGTATGACAGACAAGTAAAGTCCGGCATTGATTGATGCGAAGATATATGCCTGCCACGAACCGTTTTTGCTCAATGCTTTTTCAATCGTGGGGTAACGGGTAATCGCAAAGAAAAAAATACCCACCACGGAGACTATAAAAGTAATAAGCCAAAGTTTTATATTCGCTTTCATGTTTTTCAGTAATAACCCGAAGAGCATCATGACCAATCCTCCTATAATGACCGTTAGAAGGGGAATGCTCAAATTGTGAATATCGCCGGCCGGGATCAATCCCCATATCCAAATCCATGCTCCCGGCAAAGATGAAAAGGCCCAGAGGGCGTATTCATCACCGGGATATTGAAATGATATTAGTGAGCATATCGCGAATATCAGCGGCAAACACCACAAGAAAAACCATTTCTTCATTATTCTATTGCCTTTTTTGGCTTCTTGGTCCGCCATTTTCTTCTGCCACGAGGTTTGTTTTCATGTTACCTGACCTTTCGTATTGGCCAATTTCTTATCTATGATTTCATATTTTCGCCTTAGGTTAGCCCAAACCATAAGGCTTAGAGAATTCGATGCAGCGATGGCTAACCATATTGCAGAACCAAAATTTTTTCCGAGCAATGCAACAAAAACAGCCGCTAAAAATACGATGAAGCATATGCCGTACAGGTTTTCAATGAGTTTACTTTTTTTACTATCGTTCATGTCTTTCTCCTGGTATCTTTACAATAAATTCACTTCCTTTGCCGGGTTTGGAATCGACCTCGATTTTGGCCTTGTGGGCGTCGAGGATAAATTTGACGATGGACAGGCCCAGGCCGGTTCCTTCGGCCCGGCGGCTCAGCGAACTGTCGGCCTGATAAAACCGTTCAAAGATCCGTTTCATCTGCCTTCTGGTCATCCCGATCCCGTTATCCTTCACAGAAAAACACACATAACTATCCTCGGTGAATACACTTAGCTCGATCCGCTTGTCATCGTGCGAATATTTGTACGCATTATCCAGCAAATTCACCAGCACGGTAACCAGCGCATCGCTGTCCACTGATATAGACGCCAGGTCCTCGGCAATATTTACAGAAAAATCGCATTTTTTTTGATTATTTTGATTAAATTTGGTCTGCACGGCCTCGGCGGCGGCTTCGGCGATCTCAGAGGGCCTGCACGGCCGCATCTCAAACGCCTGTTTGTTGCGCTCCATTCGCGAAAAAGTCAGGAAATTGTCGATCAGATGGCTCAGCCGCGTGTTTTCTTTGGCGATCAGCTCCAGATACTCATTGGCCTGCTCGCTGTCGGCGTAGCGGTCCTCCAGCAGCGTATCGACCAGCACCCGCATCGATGCAAGCGGTGTCTTAAGCTCATGCGTTACCGTCGCGATAAAATCGTTCTTGAGCCGGTTGAGCCGAATCTGGCGGCTGATCGTCTGCGTCGCAACGGCCCCGGACGCCAGAATCAGCACAATCACCAGAATCCCCGTCCACGTATAAATCGCCGCCTGCCGCTTGGCGGCATTTTCGAAGACATTGCCGTTTTCGAACAAAAGCTGCAATCGCCAGCCGGGCAAATGATCCGAAAACGCCATGGTGAGAAACGGATCTCCGCCATCGGCCTGCGAATCAAAGATCACCCTGTCCTGATCGTCAATGAGCCGCGCTGTAATACCGTCGATCTGCAAATTTTCAAATTCAGTTTCCAGATCGCTCTTCAGAGCATCTTCGGTCTTGATCAACAGAACACTTTTTTCGCCCACAAGGTATTTCATTGCATAATAGGTCTGGCCGGCTTCGAATGATTTCCATTGCTGTTCGGGCCAGTTTCGAACGGATTCGGCATCTGCGAAAAAACCGGCACCGGCCAGCGATGTTTGTTCTGTATGAATCGTCTGCCGCGCCTTTTCGATAATATCATCCAGTTTCCAGCTTTCGCGGTACTTTTGGGCGATGGCCAGCATCTTTTCAAGTGCCCAGATAGACACTTCAGATGGGTAGTTTTCTGTTTGGGTGTACCATAAGTCAAGATCGAGGAACGTGGCGCCGCTGGTATAGGTGTCTTTGTGCTCATCGAGCCACTGAAGGTGTTTGATCCGGACCATGGCAACTTCGCTCGGCGTGAATTGTTTTCGGATTTGCTGATTATCCGACCAAAGTAGTGTGTGGAAAAAATCAGCCGCCTCGACCGTTTTGCCTAACGCCTCGAGACATCGCAGCGTTCCCATCGAAGCGGCAAAAATAGCCGGGTCGTTCGCATCCACCAGCGATTGATACTGTTCAAGGGCCTTGGCATAATCGCCGCGTTGTTCCAGCTCAAACGCCTGCTGTACTTCTGCAGTAAAAGCGGCACCTGGATAATCCCCCATGACAGGATAAAGCAATTGCATGTTCGCATCATAGATCGCCGCGCCGTCGGCATCACCTTTGATCGCGTTGAGCCATAGCCAGATTTTTTCCTGGTTGACTAAACCACTCAATCGTTTGTGATGGTCGGATATGGCCATCGTCCACGCTTCATTGAAATGGTTTGTAAAGTCATCCACCTCGTTCTGGCAGATATCGACGAGTTTCTGCCGGACGGCCAGACGCTCGTTTTTTACCGCCTGGGTCATAAACCACAGCAAACACACGGTGGGCAATATCACCGCCACCGCCAGCAGTAAGATTACCCACCGCAACTGATTTTTCGAATGATCGAATTTCAAGCTGTATGCTCCGTTAATTCATATTTTGTTTGAAACTTTCGGTAATCGAATCGTATTGGGCTTTATTCTCTTCGAATTGATCTTTCTCGGTCCGGAACACAAACCAGTAAACATGGGACTCATCCACAATATATGTTCGGTATTCAACCATTTTCAAGGGTTCAGCGTATTTCCGCAGCGCATTACCGCTTTCTTGATACGTCGCAATATATTGGGCGGCCTCAAGTCCGTTTATTGTAAATGCTTTCCAGCTTGCTTCATCGGCCGTGTATTTATCAAAAAATCCTTCGAGTTCCTTAAAGTCCGCTTTGGCGATGGTCATGGCTGATTCGGACTCTGGATCGGTCCCGCGTTTCTGCCAGACCAGAACTGCCCATGCCTTAACTTCGGGCGCAATGAGCTGAAGACTGAATTGCGGCCCGGTGCCATACTGATAATATCGCCAATCATTTGGCACGTTCACGGTGAAATGCGGGTTTTCATGATGATAGATAAGTGGTTCGTCTATGTTTTTTTGCCAGACTTTGGCCAGTTCCATGGTGGCGGTGCCGCCGACATCATATTGAACCAGGTATTTATGTTCATCTGCGGAAAACCAAAGCGTATGCTGTAGTGCACGCATACCCTCAGCATATATGGAAAGATCCGTCTTGTAGCATGTATATGTTCCGGCCTCCACGGTTATCGCTTCAATACCAAGCACCTTGATCCGGCATTCCACTACAACACCGCCCTGTACCGGAAAGATTGGAAATCTGCCTTCGTAATTTTCTCCAAGCGGCATCCGCCGAATCAGATACAGTGCCTGTTCGTTATCAAAAACAACTGTTTGAACCGGTATATCACGCGTTGTCTCGTTGTCTTGAGCGTCAACGGTAAGTGTGACACTGTTCAAGTCATACTCGGCCTTAAAGGCACCCATCCAGTTTGTTGTTTGCCCATAAAAGGGCACAAAACTGTCAGCCTCAGCTTCCACGAGGGTGTATTGGGAAATCGACCCTTCAGTAACGTACATGTGTGATATGATTTGCCATGTCGGAATGTCATCGATTTTGCCGCGCTGCGCTGAATATATAATGGTTCCATACTCCCCTCCGGCCGGGCGTTTGAGCCTGACTTCCATAACTTCTCCGTCCACCCACGGCGCCGGCTTGAGTTCAAGCGGTTTCGCTGATGCAAGTTCTGCACCGGTAAGTCTGTATTGAAAAGTCGTAAGCAGGCTTCCACCGGCGGGAATTATTTTTTCAACCGAAAGTTCAATTCGGCCGTCTCTTTCCGATTTTCTCATACCCGGTGAAGTGGAAATTACCTCCGCACCTTCTGGCAGCAGATATGTCTCTTTTCGCAATGTCGGGACATTCGTATTTGGACTGTGATTCATATAGTACTGATATGTGTCCGGCATTTCGACGACCGGTTTAATCAATCCCGTTATTGTGCCTTCAACTGTTCCTTCAACTGTTTCGCCGGGCATTATCGGTTCATCGAATGTTATATGGTATCGAAAATGATTATCCTTGTGAACTGTCGTATAGTGAATAGGTGTGCCGTCCTTATAATACATCCCGGTCACATGGACAAAATCGGAATTAATGAAACTGGTCGTTGTGATGGGTTCCGAGGTGTTGTTCGTGTGATTGTGAGGATTTATGAAATGAATCAACCCATTAGGGTCGATTTCATTATGCATTTCCTGTGTAAATTGAGGAACTTTTTGTAGTGACAATGTAACCACATGATTTTCATCTTCCTGAACTTCTTTTTTCCACCAATAGATATCCCAGCTATTCACCGTTTTTTTGCCGGTATATTCTTCACTTAAATCGGATAAAACGGTTCCCTGGGGTACTGCCAGAAAGAAGGTTTCATACGCACGTTGGCCGAAGTTATTCTTCATGGTCAATGCGTACTTACCGCCCGCGCCTGCCCGTGGAAGCGGTGTGCTGCCATCGACCGCCCAGCCGAAATTAAAAAATTCGCCCGGCTCAAGCGGTTCTTTCGGATTCCAGTAAATTTGATAAAATCCGCTGCGATGTTCATCCGCGATAATCTCAATATCCATTTCATCACCGGAGATACTGTAAAGTTTTTGGTCAGGATAACTGGTCCCTGTAAGCCGGTATCGCTCTGTGATCGGTTTACCTGTCAGGTTATACACATACCCCATGCCGCCGCCTCGCAAAATAAAATCGTTATCGACGACATAGATATGGCTGTTGGAATATAACTGCTTCATCCCGGCCTCTGCACAGACCTCGCCGTATTTTGAGCCGATATACGAACACACCTCAGGGCCGAGCATTTCAAATATGTTGCCTTTAGGTGTGGTTGATACCCCTATTTCCTCGAGTTGTTGTTTCGCCTTAACGGTTAATGCTTTCTGGCCGGCGTATTTTGTAACCACGTCCATGAGATATTCAGCCGCCGTTTGCTTGTCACCTTTTTTGAGATAGCACTGGGCCATATTAAATGCGGCCCGGGCCGCGAGCCGCTCGACCTCACCGGCTTGCTCGATGACCTGCTGATACAGACCGATCGCCTTGTCCAGATCGCCCTCAGTCTGCTCGGCATAGACGGCTTCCTGCATTAAAACGATCAAATTTTGTTTTGTTTCGCCCTGAGCAGTATCGGAGGAATTTGCCAAAGCCGTTCCAGTCTTAAACCGTATAGGATATACCACGGCCGGTTCGCCCTGCGTATTCCTGAAATTCTTGAAACTGACACTATTAATGCTGAGCTCATATTCATGGTTGGGCTTCAGTTTCACCGGCATCACGATGATGCGGGAATTCGTCCATTTCGGCTGGCCGACCGTTTCGGGATATTTCGGCCCCCCGCCGCAAATAGAATAGCCGCCGGTGTTCATGTCCTGATCGAACTCGATCACAATCTGTTTCAGGCCGGGATCGACGTTCATATCTTCGTGTTCCGGGATTGTTTTAATGACCGTCGGCGGGGCGGCTAACGCCCCTGCGGTAATCATGAATAATACGGCCAAAACCCCTACAATCATTTTGTGTGTGTGCGTTGCCATTATAAGCTCCTTTCCAGGTAATTTACCATAAATCCGGTTTCTTCGACAGAGGCGATTAGAGCAGATCGATGTTACCGATATGTTACCGTTGTGTCCTAATTTGAAGATTTTTTTAAAAACTTGACTTTCGACGATTTTTTGGTATAATACGCATCCAGTTGAGGGCCCATACCCTCAGAGCGAGACAGGCTGTACAAATAATTAAATCTTCGTATTTCGTTCATAGGTTACGCTGCGCGTTTCGTCAATCGTCCGGCGGTCGCGTCCAAGAACGACAACCGTCCAACGCAGCCGTTACGCGCCGCGCAATCGCAAACGCTTTACGTTTTGTATTACGGATTACCCCATGAAACTAAAAACTGTCATTGATGAACCTTGGCGAAGTACTGATGGCCGAATCACCAGCGAC
>CAZFDE010000005.1:0-72264 GCA_964517795.1 uncultured Pirellulales bacterium
TGGCCGGCGACCGGAAAAAAGGGAAAGCAGGGCTTATTCAGCAAGCCCTACTTAAACGGCAAAGTAGGTACGGGACAAGCCATCGCATCCTACCTTTGGCCCTATGTCTCTTTGTTCCTTTGCCCCTTAGTTTGTCGACTATTCGACGGCGATGACTTCTTTGACGTCGGGGAGTTTTTCTTTGAGTAGTCTTTCGACGCCCATTTTGAGTGTCATCTTCGCGCCCGGGCAGCCGCTGCACGCGCCCTGCAGGCGGACCTTGACGGCGTTGTCCGGCTCGAGGCTGACAAACTCGATATCGCCGCCGTGGCTCTGGAGGTTCGGCCGGATCGCCTGGATAATATCTTTGACCTGATCTTGCAGGCTTACCTCTTTATTTTCGCTGCAACCGCAATGTTCGCACATGATTCAATCTCCTGTAATAATGTACGTCCTAAATCCAATCATCAATACTGTCATACCCGCGACCTGTCTCATAGGGGAGGCGGGTATCCAGATGTACCATCACTGGATTGCCGTTTTCACGGCAATGACAATCGAAAACACATCTTACCGCAAAATGCGGGCGTTGGCCATTGTTTTTACGCCGAAAATGGAATTCTGTTTGATTTGTTCGGCTGATTCCAAGATTCAGGATTTGCCTATGTTCACATATTGGTCTTTGAAAAGGGGGAATAGGTAATAAAAAAGCCAGATCTCTAACGAGAATCTGGCTTCGGAGGAGGGTGATGAAAAGCTACATGATTATGCCATTCTATTTCTTTGTCCTTTGCAATTATAACTGTTTACTTGACAAATAACTCATCGAATAATATACAATAAAATCTTTAAGAAAAATGCAACAAAAATATACGTTTGCTCACGCAAAATAAGGGCAATGCTTACAAAAAACTAAAAAAAATTATTCAATTGTTAAAAAAGAGCGTATTATTGCTTTTCAACACTAAAACGAGATACGTTGAGTTGAAAGTATATGTTCGTTAAACTAACTAAAAACATGTTATTTTTTGATTGAAAAAGTGAATACCGGGATCGATGAATAACCGAGTGACTATTTGTGATTTGTACAACGATAAGGCCAAAAAGCGGCCTATTACGGCTTTGAGCTGCTATGATTATCAGACGGCCCGGTTGGCGTCTGAGGCGGGGATCGAGGTGTTTTTAGCCGGCGATTCAGCGGCTCAGGTGGTTTTGGGACATGATTCGACGCTGCCGGCAACCATGGATTTTATGGTTGCGATCACCGCGGCCGTGCGTCGGGCGGCTCCAAACGCCTTTTTGATCGCAGATATGCCGTTTTTATCCTATCAGACGGGGATTCGCGATGCGCTGACCAACGCCGGGCGGTTTTTTACCGAATCGGGCGCCCAGATGGTCAAGATCGAAGCGACTCGTTCGTATCTTGGTGTTATTAAAGAAGTTAGCGACGCCGGCATGGCAGTGATGGCGCATATCGGGATCCGGCCGCAGATGATCAGTAAAATAGGCAAATTTAAGGCCGAGGCGACCACCGCCCAGATGGCATTCGAACTGATTGACCTGGCCGAAAAGATGGTCTGTCATGGGGCCGGTATGCTGCTGTTGGAGGCGACGGCGACAGAAGTGGCCGCGATGATCACCGAATCGGTGCCGGTGCCGGTCATCAGTTGCGGTTCGGGTGCCGGCTGTGACGGGCAGATCCTGATTGCCCCGGATATCCTCGGTTTGACCGGCGGGCCTGTGCCAAAATTCTCGAAAGATTACGGGCAATTAGCCGGCAGGGTTGTCGATGCGTTCAAAGCGTATCGCTCGGAAGTGGCGGAGGGCAAATTCCCAAATGACGATCACAGCTATCACATGAAAAGCGGCGAGCTGAACAAGCTCCGGCAGATCCTGAAGTATCGATGCGACTATCCACAATGACGCCGATTAAAAAATAGGTAAACGTCCCTATTTTTGATTTGTGTAAAACACTTGCAAGGCGTAACCGTATCGGTTATACAGACTTAAAATAAATTCGAGGTAATTGATGGAACCCGCAGAACTGAAAACGGCGATCAGCGAACTTGAGGCCCGGATCCAAACGATTCGGGACTGGCTTTGACGTCTCCAGCAAGCGTGCGCAGATGAACAAGCTTGAAAAGCAGATGTCCAGGCCGGATTTCTGGGACAGTCCTGAGGCCGCCCAGCCTGTTGTCACCCAACTCAGTGCGTTGAAATCCATCGTCGAGCCGGTCGAAAATGCCTGCCGCCAGGTATCCGACATGCAGGATTTGCTGGCATTAGCGATCGAGGAATCGGATGTCGAGGTTCTGGAGCAGATCGAACAGGACTATCGTAAGCTCGAGCGCCAATGCGAAAAGATCGAACTTCAGGGCTTATTGTCCGGTCCGAACGATATGCGCAACTGCTTTTTCGGAATCCATGCCGGTGCCGGCGGGACCGAAAGCTGCGACTGGGCGAATATGCTGCTGCGAATGTACACGCGGTTTTTCGAGGCCGAGGGATACAAGTTCGAACAGCTCGATATCACGCCGGGCGAAGAGGCCGGCATTCGTTCGATTACGATGCGGGTCATCGGGCCGTTTGCGTTCGGCAAGCTCTCATGTGAAACAGGGGTGCATCGCTTGGTGCGGATCAGCCCGTTCGATGCGAATAGCCGCCGCCATACGAGTTTCTGTGCGGTGGACTGTATCCCGGAGATTGAGGATAATGCCGAGATCGAGATCAACGAGGATGATCTGCGGATCGACTTTTATCGTGCCAGTGGTGCGGGCGGCCAGCATGTCAACAAGACCAGTTCGGCGGTGCGGATCACCCATCACCCGACCGGGGTGGTGGTGCAGTGCCAAAACGAACGCAGCCAGCACAAGAACCGTGCCCAGGCGATGAAGATGCTGCGGGCCAAGCTGTATATGCTCGAACAGCAGAAGCGCGACGCGGAATTGAACAAGCTTTACGGCGACAAGGGTGAGATCGCCTGGGGCAACCAGATTCGCAGCTATGTGCTTCAGCCGTATCAGATGGTCAAGGACCATCGCACCGATTACCAGAGTGGCAATGTCGATGCCGTGCTTGATGGCGATATCGAAGCGTTTATCGAAAGCTACCTTCGCCATCGGGCCAGGAAACTGAATATTCAAACGTAAAAAAGGTGAATGATGAAAAAGATTATTAAGATCGAAGTTCAGACACAGAAAAAAGAACCGCTGGAATTTTCATGTGACCTGCTGGTCGGCGGGGTGTTCAGTGACGTCAAGACGCAGCCGGCGTTTATGAAGAAGCTCGACCCGGCGCTCAAGGCCGCGATCGATCAGGCCTGTGACTTGGGCGATTTCGAGGGCAAACCTTATACGAACGTTTTGATCTACGGCAATGAATCGGTACCGTTTAAGCGGTTTTTGCTGATGGGACTCGGCGAAAAGAAAAAGGCCGACGAGACAGTGATGCGCAAGGCCGCGGCGGCCGCGGCGAAAAAAGCGGTCGAACTCAAAGTCGAATCGGTTGCGATGGCGCTTCATACGGCCCTTGGCGCTAAAAGCGCCAGGATGCCTATCGGGCAGGTTCTGGCCGAAGGCATTTATTTCGGGACCTACCGATATGACGAATATGTCGGCGGCGATGACGAAAACAAGCGTCCCGAACATATCGCATTCACCATTCTCGAACCGAATGCCAAGGGATTTAAAAAGGTTGCCGCCTCCGCCAGGACCGGCTGTATCATCGGTGAGGCTCAAAGCTATGCCCGAACGATCGCCAACCGGCCGGCCAATATTATCAATCCGCCGGAATTGGCATCGACCGCCAAAAAATTAGCCGGTCAGTATAAGGAGCTGACCTGTACGGTGTATGACGAAAAGCAGCTCAAGCAAAAAAAGATGGGCGGCATCCTGGCGGTCGGCGGCGGTTCGAAAACCCCGCCCAGACTGATTATATTGAAATATACACCCAAGGCCGCCAAAGCCAAAAAGCTTCCGACGATTGCACTGGTCGGCAAGGCCGTAACCTTTGATTCCGGCGGGATCAGCATCAAACCGTCTGCGAACATGGACCAGATGAAGCTCGACAAGTCCGGCGGTATCGCTGTGCTGGGCACAATGAAGGCGATCAGTGAGTTGCAGGTGCCGATTGAGGTTTACGGGCTGATCCCGTCTGCGGAAAATATGCCCGGCGGTTCGAGCTATCGGCCCGGCGATATCGTCCAAACCTACAGCGGCAAGAGCGTCGAGGTGCTCAATACCGATGCCGAGGGAAGGATGATCCTCTGTGATGCGCTGCATTATGCGACCGAGCAGAAGTGTGATATGATTGTAGATATTGCGACGTTGACCGGGGCATGTATGGTGGCGCTGGGCAAATACATGGCGGGTGTGATGAGTAATGACGATAAGATGCTTAAACAGTTGAAGGCGGCCTCGAAGCAGAGCGGCGAAAAGATATGGCACCTGCCGTGCAGTGAGGAATACGAAAAGGAAATGAAAAGTAAGATCGCGGACCTTCGTAATATCGGCAGCCGCTGGGGCGGCGCCTGCACCGCGGCGGCATTTCTTAAACAATTTATCGGCGAAACCCGGTGGGCGCATATCGATATGGCCGGGGTGGATTTGTTCGAAAAGGCCGACGCCTTTTCATCGGAGGGATCCGGCGGATTCGGCGTGCGACTGTTAACCACGTTTGTTATGAATGCAGCAGGCAAGAAATAAGGGGCGATACGCATGGGACCAGCACATAAACAAAGCAATATAGATAACGAGAAAATCGAAAAGGCAGTTAGTGAAATCCTCGAGGCGATCGGTGAAGACCCGGCCCGCGAAGGCCTTCGCGATACGCCGGCACGTGTGGCACGGATGTATAGCGAACTATTATCGGGGATGCATGAGGATCCAAGTGGACATATCGAGAGTGTCTTCCACGAAAAATACAATGAGATCGTTTTGCTGCGTGATATTCCGTTTTCCAGCGTCTGCGAACATCATATGATGCCGTTTATCGGCTCGGCGCATGTGGCGTATCTGCCGGACGGCAAGGTCTTAGGGGTCAGTAAACTGGCTCGGATCGTTGATTGCTTCGCCAAGCGTCTGCAGGTACAGGAGCGATTGACTAATCAGATCGCCGACTTTTTAATGAACCAGTTGAACCCGCAGGGAGTTGCGGTCGTGCTTCAGGCATCCCATAGCTGCATGACGATCCGGGGAATCAAAAAGCCCGGTTCGGTGATGGTGACTTCAGCGCTGCGGGGCATCTTTATCCGCGACCCGCGCAGCCGCAGCGAGGTGCTGAGCCTGATGCATAACGAAAACACATAACGGTTTGGGTATGCATACGCTCTCTCGCCAAGTCCGTTTTTGTATCAATCCTTTTTTGCCGCAGGATGCATGGGGAGCGAATTCGCATTGCGCGATGCCCTCGGGAGAGGGATTGGGTTTGTATATGGAACTGACAGTCCATCTTTGCGGGCCTGTCAATGCGGCGACCGGATTTGTGATGAATGTGTCGGATATCGATGCCTGTGTTCAACAGGAGGCGATTCCGATTTTTTCAAAGCGGTTCCGCCAGTTGTTTGATCGTAAACAGCATCTTGGGCTCGAGGATCTGTCCGCGTTGCTTCGAGAGGTGTTGGTTCAATTGTCCGATTGTTTAGCGGATATTAACCTTGTTCAAATGGATCTGGCCCTGACCCCGAATCGCCGGATCGCGATTGTTCGTGAGGAAGAGAATATGGTTTATTTCAGCGAGAAATTCGAATTTTCGGCGATGCATACGCTGTGTAATGCCCGGTTTGACGAGCAGCAAAACCAGGATGTCTTCGGCAAATGTGCCAATCCGGCCGGTCATGGCCATAATTATATCATCGAGGTGAAGGCGAAACTGCCCGAGCAGGGTAAATCATTTGAGACGGCCGCGTTTGAAGAGATCGTTAACCGCGAATTTATCGAACAGGTGGATCATAAGAATCTCAATGTCGATGTGCTGGCATTTGCCAAGCTGAATCCGACGGTTGAGAACATCGCCAAGGTGGCATGGACTTGCCTAAACGGCAAGATGAATGATGCTACGCTTGAATGTGTGACCATTTGGGAAAATGACCGAACCTGGTGCACTTATACCGAACCCAGCTAAAAGTGTTCCATCCAGTTTTCAGCGAAACCGGCAAGATCAACCAGGGTTATTTGTCCGTCTGCATCGTAGTCTAAACCTGTTTGAGCCGGTGCATTCAGCCAGATATTGCACAATGTGGACAGATCAAGCATATCCACCCGGGCTGAACCATCTGCATCACCAAAGAGGCAGTGAAAACGAATCGTGTAGGTATTGTCTGCCGGATTTGTATCATCATCCAGCAGTGTATTGTTATTGGCATCGGTAATTGATGTGCAATCAAGCTTGAGTTCATATGTGTCATCCGGCAGCATGTCCGTATAATTTGAATCGTTATCGATATCAAAAGTTAGTACCATCGTACGGTTTGCGAAATGATAATCAAATAGAATTTGATTGGGATCGATGGTAGTTCCGTTAAATGTTCCGGTCAGTGATATGTCATTCGCTTCAATATTGACGTCTCGGTTAAAGACAACCGCAATATCAGTGACAGTTGACCGTTGTTCGAGTCCATTAGCAACACGAGTCGATTGAACATAAAGTCCCGGATCCGTATCGCCGGTTACTTCCAACTCCATGATCGTGGTGTAACCCAGTTGCCCGCCTGGGGTGCCGATGATTCGTATTGCGTCCCCGACGGTAGGGGCAAAATCGAAACCAATTGTCTGATACATTTGATATTGGTCCAGCTCCGGGATCATTTGCAAATTAGCCGGCTGGATGAACTGACCATCGCGCAGGATCTGGACAGTGAGATCTTCAAAGAAACCGCCCCGTGGATTGTCCAGTCGATTATATGTATTGATCCCGTACCAGATGATATCACCTTCATAAAATGTGAGTGAATCGAATTTGACTGGTTTGGAGAAATTTAATTGATACCAGTCTTCAGTTGACTTTTCGCAGGGATCGGCCGTCCAATAGCTGTAATAGGCTTTATGGCCATTGTATGAGTTGTCTATAATTCCGTCGATAATTGCATAGAGATTCCGTCGGTCATCATTTGTGTTGTAATACTGGATGGCCGCGGTCGGCGTAACGGTAATACCGGCGGCCTGTGCTTGGGCAACCAGTCCGGTTGGGCCGTTGGGATCCGGTTTTTCAGGTGCAATCGTGATCGTATTGTTATCCGGGATATGATATGTTTTATTGGGATCGTATGTGATATACCCGCTATTTCCGAGGATATTCTCTTCGGCCAAATCAGCCAGTTTGGATGCGATATTTGTTATTGTATCATATTGCGGTCGATAGAGATTCGGATCGGGCAGATACGGACGATATACATTTTTATACGTATCTCCGCATATATTGGGATCGGTCAAATCAGCAGGTAAACCACTGTACCCATTGATGATTCCGATCAGGCCGGCGGCGGTAGCCGGATTACAGTCGTTATCCCAACCGGCCAGAACGCTGATTTGAACCGTATCTTTAAAATCGCCGTTTCCGTATAGCAGTGCGAGCACAGTCGCACCGGTATTGATTGCTGATTCGATCCAATTGTAATAACGACCATAGTCACAAGCTCCCTGATAATCATCGTAGAGTTTTTGACGTGTTTGTCGCCAGTTCGGATCGCCGTCATTGATATCTTCGAGATACCAGTTCAGAACGTCATCAATGACCTGATAGGTGCGACTGGTGGTGGGGATAACCTGCATTGTATTTGTTACAAGGGTAAAAACATTCGGTTCAAAAAAGGCCTGGGCATACATGGCCGCATAGAATTGAGCCGCATGAACCGGGAAGCCTTCATTACTGATATGCGCGAATTTTGAGGTCAGGTCGAGCGATTGCTGAATCATTCCCGGGCAAATCGCACCAATACATTCAGTCGTGATCTGCGAATCAATCGAATACCAGTGTTCATTATAGGCTCGAGAACCGGTATCGGGAGGTAAATACCCATCGCCCATCAGATGCCATGCCTGGCGGTTGGCAATATAGATTCCCATGGCAATGATATGATGTTGCCATTGGTTGCTTATATCGCTTTCATTGCAGTCCAGACCGTTGGCTTCGAGGATATGCATCGCAATATATTCGATGTCCGTATCGTCATCGGCATCCCAGGTTTGTTTGATGACCCACGGCACACATGGGTCTGGATTGGGATAAATTTGGAAATCCCCTTCGGTAGGACGACCGGCAGCATTTCCAATCAGTTGACCAAGCCACATGCCGCGTATTTTATCTTCAAGCTGCTGATTGGCAATCATCTTTTCAGCGGCTTCTGTCACAGAAAAAATATTTGATATAAATAGGGTAAGTGTAAATACAATAATAATGCTACTATATGAAATTTTCATTATATACTCCCTTAGTTTTCAAATTCTTAGTATACCATTTTTTCTGCTCAGTAAAAGGTGTTCATCCGGTATTTTTAAGATTGTCCGATAAAAACGCGTATATTCTTATTGAAAATGCGGCTAAATGCTGTCATTCTGTGGAAATTATTCGTTTGAATGAAACCGTAAATAAGGCGCTAAATAATGAACTTATGGGACGTTGGAACGTATTGATTTCGTTTTATATACGGTGTGAAATCACGGCATTACGATCACATATGAACTAAAGCTATGTTCTTTATTTGACGATACTTAAGCTATATAAGCAACAGCGATCAAACCTGAGCGGTTTTTTCACCTCGCAGGGCTTTGGCGCTCTGTAAATTTTTCTTGTTGGTTTGTCCGGATTTTGGTGTCAACCAACGGGGACGGAGTCCACATATCGTCGCTTCCTTCTACGCCAAAACTTCAGCGGTCGTCAATAGGGCGATGGTGGACAGGTCGAAGGACAGACATTACTGGTTTCTGGTTGCTATTTCACGAATGGATTCGTGCCCCTTTAATTGCATGTCGTTTAGATTGATTTAGAGGATTGATGAGAGTACTGATCACAGGCGGTGCGGGCTTTATCGGTTCGCATCTAGCGCAATATCTGATAAGCAACGGCCATTCGGTCGATGTTCTGGACAATTTAAGCACAGGCTCAAAAGCCAATATAGCCGAACTTGAATCCAAGTCCGGCTTTCGCTTTTATGAGGGGGATATTCAGGATACCAGGTTGGTCGATAAACTGACCCGGGATGCGGATATGGTGTACCACCTGGCGGCCGCGGTTGGTGTTCGGCTGATCGCTGAAAATCCGGTTCAGACCATTGAAACCAATATCAGCGGCACACAGGTTGTTCTCGAGGCGGCCAATCGATATCGAAAAAAGATCCTGCTGGCCTCCAGCAGCGAGGTGTATGGCAAAAGCGATTCGGTGCCTTTCGCAGAGGATGATGACCTTGTTCTCGGCAGTACTTCGGTTTCCCGTTGGTCGTATGCATGCAGCAAGGCGATCGACGAATTTTTAGGAATGGCGTTTTATCATCAATACGCCCTTGAGGTTATCATTGCCCGTTTTTTTAATACCATTGGGCCGCGTCAGACCGGTCAATACGGCATGGTGGTTCCCCGGTTTATTCAGCAGGCATTGAAAAACGAGCCGTTGAGTATTTATGGCGATGGCAAGCAGACACGGTGTTTTTGTTATGTCGATGATGTGGTCGAGGCGATTGTCGGCTTGATGGATTCAGAGTCGGCCGGACACATTTATAATATCGGGACGCAGGAAGAAGTCAGTATCGAGCAGTTAGCCGATAAAGTGATTGCATTATCAGCCAGTACCAGCAGCAAAACGTTTATTCCCTATGATATTGCTTACGGGCGGCCGATGGAGGATATGATGCGGCGTGTGCCGGATATCAAGCGAATCGGCAAGGCAATCGGATGGACGCCGAAGGTGTCACTTGATGAAGCGCTGAATTTGATCATTGAACATTTACGGGTAGCAAGCGACTATTGAAATCGACTCATTTACAAACCGGTGCCGGCTGGGATTATCTGATCGTAACCGCCTCCAATGAATCTCAGGCCAAAGCTTATCAATCGCAGCTTAATATTCGCCAAAAGCTCGGTCTGTTGGCCGGTGTTGATAAGGTACTGGTTGTTTCCGACCCTCAAGGCCAGCGGATCGGCAGCGGCGGCAGTACGTTGTTATGCCTGATGCATGTTTTGAAAAATTCGTTCAAGAAATCAATCGCTCGATCGTCACCGAAGCAGTGGCGGGACGTTTTAAGCAAGCTTCGCATATTGATTATTCACGCCGGAGGTGATTCGCGACGACTGACGGCCTACGGCGCCTGCGGCAAGATCTTTTTGCCGGTTCCGGGTGAAACGGACCGGGCAATCTATTTGAGCTTGTTTGATCGTCAGCTTCCGACCTATCTGGCATTGCCTCAAACCTCGCCCGGTACGGGACAGGTCGTTATTACATCGGGCGATGTTCTGCTACGGTTCGACCCGACATCGGTGTGTTTTGCCGATGAGGGAATTACCGCCCTGGCCTGTTATGCATCACCGCAACAGGCCGCCCGTCACGGTGTGTTCTGCTGCGGTCCGGATCATACGGTACGTCGGTATTTGCAAAAGCCCTCGATCGCCAATCAGAAAAAATATGGGGCGATAGACCTCTATGAGCGAAGCTGTCTGGATATCGGGGTTATGAATTTCGATGCTTCGACAGCAGTACAATTGTTGAAGTGTTTTGGGGCGATATTTGATCGCCGACAGAATATTGATTTTCGTCCCTCTTTCAAAAAAGCTATCTTTTCAAAAGGGCTGGATTTTTATCGAGAGATCTGTTGTGCGTTTGGGTCCCAAACGCAATTTTCGGATTTTGAAAAAAATGCGTACCATGGCGGCTCCACATGGTCAACATCTTCGTTGAAAATAATATACCAACGGCTGCATGAGACGAAATTTTACATGCAGCTTCTGACGCATTGTGAGTTTTTGGATTTTGGCAGTACGCAATCCATTATCCCCAGCGCAGGACGGCTGCTGCAGGAAGACAGGGGGCTTGCCGGGACGCATGCCGCCATCGATTTGAACAATCATATTAGTGATACAGGGCAGATTGTCGGACACAACGCCTGGATAGAAGGATGTTCAATTAAAAATGAACTGAGAGTGAGCGGGCAGAATATGGTTGTGGGCGTGGACGTCGCCGAGCCGTTAACGGTGCCGCCGCAAATGTGTCTGGATGTGATCGAGGGCACGGTCAACAGACGAAAAGTATGGTTTGTTCGCTGTTACGGACTGAACGATTCATTCAAGCAGCCGCTTTCTTCGAAAATTCAATTTTGCGGAATGGATATTCGTTGCTGGCTTGAAACCATCGGCGCAAAAGCCTCTGATATCTGGGATGCAAAGTTAAAGGACAGCCAAAGAAGCCTCTGGAATGCGAAGCTGTTTGCCGCCGTTCAAAAACCGGGTGCTTATCGTGATTTTATCTGGATGCTTGAGCCGGATAAGGCATCAGATCAGGACATTACGCTCTGGAAGAAATCGCGCCGATACAGTTTCGAACAGATGCTTGATCTGGCGGATCATAAACAGTTCCTGCAGCGGCGGATCGCATTGACTGCAAAACGCATCGCGAATTCTTTGGGCAAGCTGTTTTCGCCGGACAGTCATTTTTCAGCATCAGAGTTATCATTTATTTTGAAAAACACAACCTGCAAGAGTCTATTATTAGCTGAAATTGTCGAGCCGTTGAAGAATCATCACCAGAACAATGCGTTGTCCGGCAGCGATGTATTTGTGTATCCGCGAATTCTTCACTCGACGGCAACGGCGCTTTCGCAACTTAGTAAAACGAATACGGTTTTCACAAAGGCGATAGCGCCGTCTAAACAATCGTTAAGTCCGCAGCAAAAACGATGGCTGCGTATCAACGAGCTGTCGATCCGACCCGATGAACGTATTTCAACGTGGACAAATAAAGCGAAAGCCAAGGCCTTTACCTATCTCGGCGATGCGATCGTTTCCAGTGCCGGGCAGAAACAGCCGCGGCCGCATCATGTGCTGCGAAGCGATGAGATCATCTGGGCGAGGAGTCCGGCCCGGTTGGATTTTGCCGGAGGTTGGACGGATACCCCTCCTTATGCGCTGGAATACGGCGGCTGTGTGGTCAACGGTGCGATCGACCTCAATGGCCAGCCTCCGATCCATGTGTATGCTCGGATAATCAACGAACCAGTGATCCGAATCGGTTCGATCGATGTGGGGGTACGGATTGAAATCCATAAACTGGACGATCTACTGGATTATCGTAAGGCCACCAGCAGTTTTGCACTGGCCAAAGCGGCCCTGGCATTGTCGGGGTTTTCTCCTGAATATGCGGACTGGAAACAAACAGTGACCTTGAAACGGATGCTGAACGAATTTGGCGGCGGGATCGAATTGACCACGCTGGCGGCAATCCCGAAGGGCAGCGGCCTGGGGACATCCAGTATCATGGGCGCGGCCCTGGTTTCGGCGATCGAACGAATGAAGGGCAATGTGCTTTCCCCCCGAGAGTTATTTCACAGTGTACTGCGTCTGGAACAGGCGCTGACCACCGGCGGCGGCTGGCAGGATCAGATCGGCGGAACGGTTGATGGCGTCAAGAAAATTATTGCCGAAGCGGGGATGATCCCGAATACCGCGATTCATTATCTGCCGGATGATATTGTGAATAGCCGATCCAACGGCGGTCAAACACTGTTGTATTACACCGGTATTACGCGATTAGCGAAAAATATCCTGCAGCAGGTGGTCGGCCGATATCTCGATCGCGATCGCGCGACGATGGCCACATTGCATCAGATTCATCAATTGACCGATCAGATGAGTGACGTTTTTGTAAAAAAGGATACCGAACAGTTCGGAATGTTTATTGATCGCGCTTGGTCGCTGAATAAGCAGCTTGATCCCAATAGTACGAACCCGCAAATCGAACGGTTGCTCAAGCGGGTTCGGCCGTATATCATTGGTGCGAAATTGTTAGGTGCCGGCGGCGGCGGGTTTTTGCTGATGGTTTGTCGATCCCCAGTGCATGCGGTTCAGCTTAAAACGAAGCTTAAAAAGAATCCTCCGAATCCGCGAGCCCGTTTTTTCGAATACACTGTTAGTCGTAACGGCCTGGTGGTAACGGTATGTTAATCGGTCTATTATATTTCTAAGCGGGAGATTATGAATGAAATTATCGGTAGTGGGAGTCGGGTATGTGGGTTTGGTTGCGGCGGCGTGTTTTGCCGAAGGCGGCAATCATGTGATCTGCGTGGATAACGACAAGAAGAAGATCAATAACCTGAAAAAGGGAATTATTCCGATCTATGAGCCGGGATTGACGGAGCTTGTTGAAAGTAATGAGCAGGCCGGCCGACTGCGGTTTACCACCGACCTCAAAGAAGGCGTCGATAACTCGAAGATTATTTTTCTGGGCGTTGGTACGCCCAGTGCGCCGGATGGGTCTGCGGACATTTCGGCGGTGCTCAATGTTTGCGGTCAGATCGCCGAGATCATGCAGGATTATAGGATCATTGTAACCAAAAGCACAGTACCGGTGGGGACGCACAAACAAGTCGAATCGTTGATCAAAAGCAAGACCGATCAGCCCTTTGATTATGTCAGTAATCCGGAATTTTTGAAGGAAGGGGCGGCCGTCGAGGATTTCATGAAACCGGATCGCGTGATCGTCGGGACCAATAACCAGGAGGTTCGGGAATTATTCAAGCAGCTTTACGCCCCGTTTATGCGCAAGTCCAGCCGGATTATTTTTATGGATCCAGCCAGTGCAGAGATGACCAAATATGCGGCCAATGTCATGCTGGCGACGCGGATATCGTTTATGAATGAACTTTCGGGATTATGTGAAAAGAAAGGGGCCGATATTGAAATGGTACGACACGGCATCGGCAGCGACCCGCGGATCGGCAATTCATTCCTTTTTGCGGGGGTGGGATATGGCGGTAGTTGTTTTCCCAAGGATGTCCGGGCATTGATCTATATAGGCCGCCAAGAGGATTATCCGATGACCATTGCCGAAGCGGTACAGGACGCTAATCATCGTCAACACGATCGATTTGCGCATAAGATACTGAACTATTTTAAGGGCAAGGAAAAACAAACGACATTAGCGGTCTGGGGGTTGGCATTTAAGGCCAAGACCGATGACGTTCGGGAATCGCCGGCGATCTGGTGTATTGAAAAATTCGTCCGGGCGGGGATGGCGGTTCGTGCATTCGATCCGGAGGCGATGGATTCGGCCCGAGTCGTATTGGAAGATTCGATCACGTACGGCAAGGATGAGTATTCGATCCTCGATGGGGCCGATGCATTGGTGGTATTAACCGACTGGCAGCCGTTTCGCACCCCGGATTTCGATGCGATCAAGGAAAAATTGAATCAGCCGGTTATTTTCGACGGCCGCAATTTATTTAACATAGATATCATGAAACGTCAGGATATGACTTATCATTCGATGGGCAGGCTGCAAACCTAATGCTTGTGGATGCTTATCCATTCCATGTATTTAATTCGATAATGCTATAATGCAAGGATGATCAATGATCAAAATTATATGTGTATGTGGCGCACGCCCGAATTTTATGAAAATTGCACCTTTGATGCGGGCATTTAATGCGCACGGCGGTTTTGAAACGCTTCTTGTTCATACCGGCCAGCATTACGATGAAAACATGAGCCGGTTATTCTTTGACGAATTGGGCATTCCCAAGCCGGACATTAACTTAGAGGTCGGTTCGGCCAGCCATGCGGTTCAGACTGCGGAGATCATGAAAAGTTTCGAGCCGGTTGTACAGCAGTTCAAACCGGATTATGTGCTTGTTGTCGGTGATGTCAACAGCACAATCGCCTGCGGTCTTGTGGCGGTAAAGCTGGGCGTTAAATTGATCCATGTGGAGGCGGGTTTACGCAGCTTTGACCGGGCGATGCCGGAGGAAATCAATCGGATGCTCACCGATGCGATCAGTGATTTATTGTTTGTAACCGAACAATCCGGTGTGGATAATCTGAAAACCGAAGGCGTCAATAGTGACGCAATCCATTTTGTCGGCAATGTGATGATCGATACATTATTGGCAAACCGTGACAAAGCCGAGCAATCAGCCATTCTTGAACAGTTCAATTTGTCAGCGAAGGGATACGGCGTGATTACGCTTCACCGGCCAAGTAATGTGGATGATCCGACGAACTTCAACGAGATCATCACCGCCTTTGAAAAGATTCAGCAGGAGATCAAACTGGTTTTTCCGATTCACCCGCGAACGCGTCATAATCTTAAAGGAACCGATCTCGGCGGCCGGATGGAGAAGATGACGAATATGCTGCTGATCGAGCCGGTGGGCTATCTTGATTTTCTGAAATTAATGTCCAATGCCGGGTTTGTTATGACCGATTCGGGGGGAATTCAGGAAGAGACGACGATTCTCGGGGTCGCCTGTATGACGCTGCGTGAGAATACCGAGCGGCCGGTCACGTGCACGGAAGGGACCAACCGTCTGGTACATATCAGTACCGAAGATATTCTTAAGCATTACGACCGGATTAAGGCAACGGGTTTTAATGTCACCGGCAATATCCCTTATCTCTGGGACGGCAAGGCCGCTGAACGCATTGCTGAAAAGATCGCCGGTGGATAGGGTATAAAATGTGAACATGAGGTTTTCCTTGCAGAACACATCTCCAACTGAGTCTTTGAGTGTAAATCCCCAAAACCCTGAACGTCAGGTTCATAATATTCTGTTTGAAACAGACCATTTAAAAACCGGCTTACGTGAACGGTCGGCCAAAGGCGGATCAATCACACTGGTCGCCCAGGGGTTGAAATTTATACTTCAAATGACATCTAATGTTTTTCTGGCCAGGCTTTTGACACCTGAAGATTTCGGACTGGTTGCCATGGTTGCGGTCGTGACAGGATTTGTTGTGATGTTCAAAGATATGGGCCTGTCGATGGCTACGGTCCAAAAGGAGCAGATCAATCACGGGCAGATCAGCACTTTATTTTGGATCAATGTTACGTTCAGCTTATTCATGGCGGGGGTGTTGGTCCTGTGTTCTCCGCTGGTATCGAAGTTTTACGGGGAGCCGAGGCTCACGATGATTACGATCACGTTGGCGGGCGGGCTTATTTTCGGCGGTTTGTCCGTTCAGCACCAGGCCCTGCTGCGTCGGCAGATGAAATTCATTTCATTGGCAGCCGTTGAAGTAACCGGCATGTTCGTTGGGGTGGCGTTGGCGATTTTGTCGGCATGGCTGGGGGCAGGTTACTGGGCACTGGTGATCTTACAGTTAGGTATGGCCGTGTCGATGGCGGCAGGGTATTGGATTGCCTGCAGGTGGCTGCCGGGTTTGCCGGTCAAACGGTCGGGTGTCCGGGCGATGCTGAATTTCGGAGCCAACATGACGGGCTTTAGTTTTTCCAATTATTTTGCTCGGAATGCAGATAAAATGCTTCTGGGCTGGCGATGGGGTGCTGAATCAGTGGGCTATTATTCACGCGCATATGCGTTGTTATTATTTCCGATCGGTCAGTTTACCGTTCCATTTACCAGTGTGGCTGTTCCCGCCATGAGCAGACTCCAAAACGAACCGCAGCGATATCGGAATTATTATTTAAGTGCCGTAATGTTCATTGCTTATATTTCAATGCCATTTGTTGCAATGCTGACAGGGCTGTCAACAGAAGTTGTTTCCATTGTACTGGGAAATCAATGGGGCACCAGTGCCGTCCTTTTTAAGATTCTCGCATTTTCTGCATTTTGGCAACCCGTGGTTTCGACGGTAGGGTGGTTATTTGTTTCATCAGGTCAAACGCATCGGATGTTTTTCTGGTCTGTGGTCACCACTCCGATAAGAATTCTGTCGTTTCTTATCGCTTTGGCCTGGGGCAATATGGGCGTTGCTATTGCGTATAGTATCGTAACGTGGTTATTTCTTTTTCCGACCTTTGCATTTGCAACCTATCGTTCTCCCATACGCGTGGCGGACCTTTGTAAAACGTTATATCGACCTGTGTGTATGGGTGTTTTGATTGGATTAGCGGCAGGTGTTGTTCGGTATTTACTGATTGAGTATTTTATTATATGGCGAATTTTGGGGGCCTTAGGAATTGCCGGTATTGTCTTTATCCTCCTGTTGGCACTGGATCGATCGATTCGCGGTGACATGAAACAAATCAGAGACACGGTGAAGCTTATTTTTAATAAAAAGCCCATCAAGAGCACGATTCCTACCCATGGATGAGAACGTTATTTCCGAAATCGTTGAACATGATCTATGTATCGGCTGCGGCATGTGCGCAGCAGTTTGTCCGACGCAAAATCTGGTCATCGATCAGGCAAAAACACGATATGCTCCTGAAGATACAGGTCAATGTCGTTCATCGTGTCGCCTTTGTCTGATGGTGTGCCCTTTTTTCGATAATAATTGTAATGAAGACGTGATCGGTGAATCTATTTTCGCGGATGTCGAAGGGATCCGGCACAATATTTATACCGGGTATGATTTGGGCAATTATGTCGGCCATGTTGCGGATTCGGATTGGCGTTGGCACAGTGCATCGGGCGGCGTTGCAAGCTGGTTTTTGAAGAGGCTTTTAAAGAAAGATCATGTTGATTATGTTATCTGTTCGATGCCTCACCCTGATCCCAATCAATTATTTCGCTTTGAGATTCTCGATGATCCCGAAGATCTGTATCATGCGGCCGGATCTGCGTATTATCCATTGGAGCTGTCACAGGTTCTTCAAACGATTCAACACACATCTGCGCGATATGCGGTGATCGGGCTGCCGTGTTTTATAAAAGGACTGCGCCTGGCGATGATGCATCATAAAAAGATACGAGAAAATATGGTTGTTTTGGCGGGACTGACTTGCGGACATCTGGTCAGTAAAGATATGGCCTCTTATCTGACAAGATGCGTCGGCCTGGATTATACAGCCGTTCAAAAAGCAGCATTTCGGACGAAGCAAGACAAGCATTCTAACATTGGTTATTGTTTTTCGGCTGAAACCAAAGACAGCGATACAACCTGCATGGCTTATGTCGGTCGTTATTCGCAGGCAATGGCATTGAATATGTTCGGCTTAAATCCCTGTCGATATTGTGATGATGTTTTTGCGGAACTGGCCGATATTACGTTTATGGATGCCTGGCTGCCCGAATATTCAACAGAAGGGCGAGGAACCAGTATCGTTATTTGCCGTTCAAAGCGCTCGCAGTCCATTCTCCAAGAGGGCATATCCCAAAATCATTTGCATCTTGATCAGACAGACATTGAGACCGTCATTGCAAGCCAAAGAGATGTGATTACGAATAAACGCAATAAGCTTCAGGAACGGCTTTATATCGCCGATGAACGGAATATCCCTCATCCCACTAAGCGTGTTCGTGCACGGAAACCCGGATGGGCGACACGATGGGTCGATCAGACCAAAGAAAAGATAAGGCAGACGTCTCATAGCGCATTAGCGCAACAGAAACACAAAAACGCGACCGGGTTGGACGTGTTTGACAAGCAGATGAAGCCGTTGTTGAAAAGATGGGCATGGGTCCTTCGATTGGGGGCCCTGCGGAAATTTGCATCCCGACTTCGGGCCGTTAAATGAAAATCGGAATTTTAACATTTCATTTTACCAATAATTATGGTGCCCTGCTCCAGGCTTATGGGTTGCAACATACCTTGTCTGGACTTGGGCATGATGTTGACATTGTCCGTTATTATCCGGTTTTTGCGGCACCTCGGCCTCGCAACGCAACGTCTTACGCCCCAAAGGGTGATTCGTCTGAAGCGTTACCGCAATCAAAAAAAACATCACTGAAATCGCGCAAAAACCGATTCGGGCGAATGGCAGCTCGTTTACAGGGATTGCCGAAAAAGATCGTTTTTTTACGATTCAAGAAAAAGTTTTTGAATTTGACAAAAAAATACCTTACTCCGGAGGCGTTCTTTAGAGATATTGATCGATACGATATTCTGATTACCGGAAGTGACCAGGTATGGAATGTCGGGGGTATCTTTAAACAATACGATCCGGTATATTTTCTGGATTATCCCGGTCAAACCGGTCCCCGGCGGGTCAGTTATGCCGCGTGTTTTGGAACCAGGGATCAGCCCGGTCAATATATATCACTTATGCGTAACGCATTATTGAAATTTGACTACCTTTCCGTTCGTAATGTGTTCAGTCGGGAACTGGTCAAAGAAATAAGCGGTCTGGACGCTCACATGGTTGTGGATCCAACATTTCTTGCATCCTTTGAAGACGTGATGTCGAAAAAAAGATATCCTGGAAATTATATTTTAGTTTACCCGCTACTCTATCAGCTCAATGCTCAATTATTATCCATTGCGGAACAGATCAAGAAATTATATTCCATGCCGATTGTTGCCATCGGCTCTCCGGAGATTTTTGCGGGTGCGGATGTGTATCACAAAAATGTCGGCCCGGCCGAATTTTTGGCTTTATTCAGAGATGCATCTTATATCTGTACGACCTCATTTCATGGGACTGTTTTTGCGATAAAGCATCGTAAGCCTTTTTCCACGGCCATCGAAGGCTGGAAATCGGAACGGATGAGAGATTTTTTAAGACATTATCAATTGGATCAAAGACTTCTCACTCCGTCAGACAGTGAAATGCGCCCCAAATCCGTTGATTTGACGATCAATTATGATCAGGTATGGTCAAAGATTAACGAAGACATTCGTTTTTCGATCGAATATATTCAAACTGCATTACGTTCTTGAGTACTTATGTTATAAGGAGTGGTTTCAAATACGTGTATTTATTATTCCATCCTGGCACCCGACACCGGATCGGCCGCACTGGTGCCGGTGGATTGTTCCGCATATCAACGCCATTAAAGCCAGTGGTGCGGATCCGTACATTTTGCAGGTCGATCTTGAGGCCGATTCTCCAAGAACCGATCAAGCTCACATGCAGTTTTTTACCGAAAACCATTTATATGGTCCACTGCCCATCAAACGAGGCCGATATCACCGGACGCGGTTTTTTTATGGAAAGATACTTCAACAATATACCAAAGAACTAAAACAGGCCTATGAAATCGCCGAAAAACGATGGGGCAGGCCGGATATGCTTCACGCGCATGTGTCGCTTCCGGCCGGCTATGGGGCATCGCAATTAGCAATCGAAAAAGGAGTACCTGTGATTGTAACCGAACATTACACCGGTTTTGAGAGTGATGCGCGGTTCTGGTGGCGCGTGGGCTGTTATATTAAAGAAATGGGATGTCGCATTCAGGGTTTTTATGCGGTCAGCCCGGGTTATGCCGAACGTATCAGGCGTACCGGGCTGGTCAACGTGAGCGGTGTTTTACCGAATCCGATCGATACCGAGATATTCAGACCGTCAGGAAAGGACAAAACGCCGACCGGGTCCTTTCAGATGATCACAGCGGGGGGGTTGAGTTTCCGAAAGGGGATAGATGTCCTGTTCAATGCATTGAAAGGTTTGTCCCTGCAGCGGGCTTGGCAACTGACTGTTTTTGGTAACACCCAAAATCGGAAGGGATTTGAAAAATGGCTCGATGATCCGCAACTCAAAGACCGCATCCGCTTGGAAGGAAAAGTACCGCAAAAACGCATAATCGAGGCCTATTCAACAGCCGATCTGTATATTGTTTCGAGCAGGGTTGAGACGGCCAATGTGGCCATGCTGGAGGCCCTTTCGTGCGGGGTGCCGGTCCTGACGACGCGATGCGGTGCGCCCGAAACACTGATCGATGATTCGGTCGGCATGGCCGTGGAATCGGAAAATCCGGCACAAATGGCCGATGCCATTGAAACGATCGCTCGCGGCGGTCAAAAATTTGATCGGCAGCACCTTCGGCAGTTTGTTCTGGCGCGATATTCGATTCCGGCGGTGGGGCAAAAAATCGCATCTGCATATACTGATGCGATGAATCGAAAACCCCTCCGGTCTTAACGTTTACCTTTTTATGATCGAAATGCAGAAACATGATGCAAGACTATAATCCGCAAATGCTGAACGATGCATACGCGTATCCGGTAAACGAATACCCCGATACCGATTCGCGTCTTTCGTATATCAGTCAAATGCAGTTTTTCTGGCTTTGCGGTCTTCTTCTTAGCTTTTGCTATGAGCGACCGCTGGTACAGATTACCGCGATGGACCGATTGAATCCGCGTTTGTTTGATATCGTATTTTTTGTCGGCCTGTTTTTTATTCTGCCGAATTTAAAAGAACGGTACCCATTACCCAGGCCCATGAAAATATGGATCGGGATCGTCGTTGTTTTCGGGGTGTGTGCAGTCTTCTGGTTCCCGTGGTTTCCGTTTTATTACAGCAAGTACACCGCCTTTTTCTTCTTGAAGTATTTACAGGGACTGATTGCGATCTATATTGCCCTGCAAATGCCGATCACCGAACGGCAGAAACGGATTTTGCATTATATGGTTGTGATCGGAGGAATTGTTGTTGCGACCTATGCCATCCCGGAGTATTTGCGCGGGGGCAGCCGGTTAACATTTGCCAAAGGTGAAAAAGAACTGGAATTTACACAGGGTTCCTTTTTCAGTTGTCTGGGCCTGAATTATTTTCATGTCGCCGCATTCAGCGCGCTGTCATCGACCATGACTCTGGCATTGATCAATCATGCCAAGAATCCGACCAAAGCGTTTTACTGGTTTCTGTTGGCGGCCTATGTCGCATGGCCCGCTTTCTTCAGCGGCGCCAGAGCGGGAATATTTTTGACGGTTTTCGGCTGGGGGATTGTGTTTTTGTTTTCAAGAGCGACATCCAAAGGCATGCTCTTAATGGCGGGGATTGTGTCCTTTGGTTTGGTTGCTTTGGCGGCGCCGCGGTTTTTATCACTGGATTATCTTTCGCAAAAATCGGTTGCGATAAAGCGATTGGTCACCATTGAACAGCAAGAAGGGGCGGGATTAGGGACCATCAGCGAACGTCTGGAGGTTATGCGGCTCAGGCACTGGATGCTGTATAAATGGCAGGGGATACGCTTGCCGATCTTTGGAGGTGGATTTTATGTGGCCCCGCATACCTATGAAGACGGTCAGCGAAAATACCGGGTCGGATATGGTGTCCATAACAGTTATCTGTTCGCATTTGAACAAGGCGGGTTGGCCGCCATGATCCTGTTTATCGCATTTCTTGTTGTGACCTGGCGACATTTGTGGTTCATGCGTAAACATGCGGCCACTGATCCGGATAAGGATTTTGCGCTGGGGATGCTGGCCTATTTTACCGCGAGTTTACCGGTAATGATGGGCGGGCAGATCTTCTGGCATGGGTTTGGAAAAGTCAATTTTAATTCCTATCTGATCCTGCTTTTGGTCCTTGGTTGTTCGGCATCCTATACGTTCAGTAATCAATGGTATGGCGGCTATGAAAATGATCAGCAGGACTATTTACCGGATGACCCGATGTATCCGCAATACGATTAAGGTGATTTTTTAAAGATGCAGACCGGTCAAGCCACCATTTTACTGATCAACGATCATATTCATTTCGGCGGGGGCGGTGATGCAACCTTTCGGCGTGAGCGCGACATACTGACTGAAGCGGGTTTTGACGTACACACATTCTCGCATGCTCTGAAACACCCTGAAGATGCCGGGGTCAATGATCATATTCATGTCGAGAGTAAATCCAATCTAATTCGAAAAATGGGGAAATATCTGTTTAACTTTTCCTTGTATTTGAAGTTACGGAAGCTGTTAAAAAAGCTTTCTCCCGACGTGATCCATTTACATCTGCCGTCACGGTATCCATCGACGATCTATGCGGCCCTGGGAGGCTATCGGGTCTATCATACATTGCATGGGCCGAGTCTGTTTTGTGCGACGTCGTGGGGGTGTTTGAAGAAGGACAGCAGTTATTGCGAACTGGGGACCGGATTGAAATGTTTTGTCCGGGGGTGTGTACCATTATGGCAATTACCGCTGGTTTGCTGGAATTACGGGTTGTGCCGATATTTTGCGCGCCGCTCGATTGCGCTGTATCTGGGTCCAAGCCGGCAAATCTGTCGGGCCGCCGAACGAGTAGGTTTTAAGCCTGCACGCTATTTTCCGCTTTGTGTGGATCCTCATTTTTCAGGGGAACCGGCAGATGTTGAAAAAAATGAACCTGCGATCATTTATGTCGGGGCAATCGCAGAGGTCAAAGGTGTCCATATTCTGTTGGATGCATTCAGAATTATTCATGCAACAATGCCGGAGGCGAAACTGGTCTATGCCGGACGCGGGGATATGCTGGAATGGCTGAAAAAGCGGACCGGTGAATATGGGCTGGCGGATCATGTGGAATTTCTCGGATTCGTCGATCATGATCAGATTCCTGATGTTTATCGTCGAGGACGGGTATTTGTATTGCCGAGTATCTGGGCCGAGCAGTTCGGCCTGGTTGGTCCGGAGGCTTTCGTCTGCGGCCTGCCGTGTGTGGCTACCGATATTGGCGGTATTGGTGAATGGCTCGATCATAACCAATCCGGTTACCTTGTGGCGCCGCGCGATACACAGGCATTGGCAGAAAAGCTTATGGATTTGCTGGAGCATCCGCGAAAAGGTAAACGCTTTGCACAATACGGCAGCGACTGTATGGCGACCCGATTCAGCCCGGAACAGTTTTCTAAAAACATCCTTGAATTGTTCCATTCTAAAAATGAGATACATAAGGATTGAGTCCATGTTCAAAAAGATTCTTTTAACATCCGCACGATTGGCAAACGGTTTTCGACGCAGAATACGGAATGCTTACTATCGATTGCTTTTTCAGAAAATGGGAAAAAACTGCCAGATCTGTGACGATGTATTTATTACAAATCCGCAGTGTATTTCATTTGGCGAACAGGTGATTGTCAATAATCGGGTTGTTTTGCAGGCGTGCCCGGATGCCCCGATTACCGTCGGTAATCATGTAAATATTGCTTATGAAGCGATGATTTTAACAGCGGGTTTAGAGATAAATGATTTTATCGATCACAACACCCATCTGTATAAACCTGTTGAAATCGGGGATTATGCCTGGATTGGTGCCAGAGCAGTTGTTCTTCCGGGCGTAACAATAAGAACAGGTGCAGTAGTTGCGGCAGGTGCGGTTGTGACCAAAGATGTTGAGTCTAATACAATTGTCGCGGGTGTTCCGGCTAACGTAATACGTTATTTGAATCACACCGATAAGTGAAAAGCTAAGGCGATGCCTGAAAAGATATTTTATATATGCAGCGGCAGAAGTTTCCGCTCGGGTCATTTAAAGCCTAAAATAAAGGGGGTCGTTGATTCCTGGCAAAATCAGGGCATCTGTGTCCTACATCTTTGTGCCGGAGATGTACTCGATGGGAAAAACGCGGTTTCTCGAACGAATGTTCACTCGGCCGCCCCCAAAGATTTTCATGACAAGTGGTATCGGCGCAATCGGTTGATGCGTGTCATTACGCATTCGTTTTCTGAAATTCGCGATATCCGTTGTGATCAGCTTATGCGGCCGCACATTGAAAAATTGATCCATGAAAACAGGCCCTATTTGATTTGGGAGCGCTCGAGCCGTTTAGCCGCATCCGGCCTGCAGGCGGCCCAAAAATACAATATTCCTTATGTGTTGGAATGGAAAGATCATTTAGTACCCTATCAATTTTCGCTTTATCATTCCAGAGCGGTCAATCTAGAAAAAAGGAAAAACAGGGAAGCCGATTTTATAGTCGTTGAATCCGAAAAGCTTCTCCGTGATCTTGCTGCAGAAGGAGTCGATGAAAGCAAAATTTTTGTTGCCCATAACGCGGTCGATCCCGACCAATTTATGCGCGATGATCATTTACGCAAAGCAATGCGGGATAAATACGACATTGCCGATAACACACTTTTTGCGGGTTATTTGGGCAGCTATGCCTTTTACCATGATACGATACGACTGCCAAAGGCGGTTTTGGAACTTAAAAAACGCGGCGTCCAGAATATAAAAATATTGATGGTCGGTTCGGGTAAAGAGTATTCACAGACCCGCCGGTACGCGCAGGATAATAGGTTAGATTCGCATATCCTTTTTTTGCCCTGGGTTCCGAAAGAAGAGGTGCCCGGGATTCTGTCTGCGTTGGATGTCGGCATCTTACCCGGTTGTACCGATATCATTTGTCCGATCAAGATACAGGAATATATGGCCATGGAACTTGCGACCATTGCCCCGGATTATGCATGTAATCATGAGGTTATTCGTCAGGAACAGGATGGCCTTTTATTCGAACCGTTTAATGAAAAATCGCTCGCCGATGCCCTTGAAAAGCTGGCCGCAGCACCGCCATTAAGGGAAAAAATCGGCCAAAATGCTCGCCAGCGGGTAATCGATCATTTTACGTGGGAGAAGACATGGGGGCGGGTACTTCAGGAAATCATGGATGAGATCGCAACTAAAAAGGATTAATAACGTTTGAAAAAATGTCCATGAACAAAGGGTAGATGAAGCCGTTTGTCATTCTTATTTTGCTGAATTTAGTCTATCTCACATCGGCAACGACATACTATGTCGATGTCGATGCCGAGACGGGCGGCAATGGGACAAGTCCTTCCCTAACCGGACCGAACGCCGCCTGGCAAGATACACGCGATATTGTTGGAATTCAACCGGGGGACACCATCTTATTTGAACGTGGGGATATCTGGGATAGCTATTTGCCTGTTAAAATATCCGGTGAACCGAATACTTATATTACCTACGGGGCCTATGGTGCCGGGGAAAAGCCGCTGATCGATGTCAGCCAATCTCAAGTCGGCGTACCGGCCATATGGATACGTGGTGTGGATTATGTTGAAGTGCGGGATTTTCGATTAAAAGGCAATGGCGGTTTTGGTGTTGTTGACATAAGGCATGGTACCGAAAAACCTGCAAGCGGCGCGATGGGAACCGGGTATACGATTACAATCCGCAACATTGACATCCTCTCAAATTATGGCGCCAGTAGTGGCAATCATGATGGTTTTTCGGTAAGAGCAAAAGATACGAGCGATTCATCTCAGGTTTTATTTTATAATATTAGTGCAACAAAGTGCAGACATGAAACGGAGCCGGGCGGCAGTCATCAATGTCTCACCTTGCATCAAAACAGCAAGGCCAAAGTTTATGGTGCTGTGTTTTCAGATAGTGTAAGCTGGTATGCGGCCACCAATGGCAGCCAGGTTGAATTCTACAATATTTATGCCGACTCTCCAACCGCAGGGGGTCTGGTTGCGACTGACAGTGCGACGCAGGCATATGAAATTTATGTGACGGACAGTACACTCATCGCCAATCATAATGCGAAGCTGTTTACCGCGAGTTCCGCTTCTTCTTTAGCGGGCGATCGGATCATCATTGAAAATTCCAAACTCATTGCGGAAAGTACATCACCGACGGCAAATGCCGGAAATGTAAAGTTAAAGCATTGTGAGTTCGTCATCCATGATCCCAATTGGCTGTTTTCGCAAGTCCGCGGCACCCTTACGCTGGAAGATAATAAGGTGGTCTATGGCGGCCCCGGCCAGGTTTCGAATTTTGTCAATCTACTTTCGCAGGGACGGGTGATTGCCACCGGCAATCTCTTCGAAATTGTTCATGCGGACAATTCTCTTTTTTATGTGCGCATGTATGCCAGTGCGTTTCAATCCGATATACAGAATAATATTTTTACCCATGTTCATCATGCCGGGCAGATGTTTACTGTTGCGGATGATGCTGTTGCCCCTCGAATTATCAACAATACTTTTTATAGTCCTTCCTCGGGCGGTGTCGGGGTTCGACTGCTGCACAATGGCGATGAGCCCGAGGGCCACAGGCTTATCCTTCACAATAATATCTTTTACAATTTACAGGATGCTGTTATTCATTCGGATGCCGCCGTAATGCTGTCCAACTATAATTGTTATGATCATACACCGGTTCTTATGGATGCGTATTTCATTACACAAGATCCATGCTTTGTCAATCCCGATGCAAACGATTTTCACCTTCAATCTCAGGGGTGGCGATATGATCCCGAGCAGGGGTGGACATGGGATTCAACAAGCAGTCGCTGTATTGATGCAGGAAATCCCCAGTATGATCTTGCAGATGAACCCCTGCATTTGGAATCAGACCCGACCAATCGGTGGGGTGTCAATCGGCGAATCAATCAGGGCGCGTATGGAGGAACATCTCAGGCCAGCATGGCCCCCCAACGATGGGCATTAAGAGCGGATCTGAATAATGACGGTACGGTGAACACCGGCGATTTGATCATCTTTTTATCGATGTGGCTTGGACAGGACTCATTTATACCGGCGGATTTTAATCGTAACGGAGTTGTCGAAATGGTCGATTTTAATATCCTGGCGGATGATTGGCATCGAGAGACGCTGTGGCATTCCGGTGCCAATCCTATCAACATTGATCTTGTCCGCGATAATCATATCGATTTTTCTGATTATGCATTTTTCACATCTTATTGGTTAACGTCCGACTGCAATCTGGCAAATCGATGGTGTGAACATGCGGATACGGACCACAATACCAAAGTCGATCAAGCTGATTTAGCTCCACTGATTCAAGAATGGTTGAAACTGTATTAAGGTTCACATGAATTTGGAAATTCAGAAAGACAGCTTATCCTTATCGCTGGTGATTGTTTTATTGGCCTGCAGTTCGAGTTTTGCAGATCAAGTAAAAGCGCCAGAAGGTCCGATAGTAAACAAAATGTCCGCAGAATTAACTGCTGTTTTTTCAGATTCCAATACATGGTCTTTTAATGCGTATTGGCGGCCTAACATTAAGGTGCCAAAAGATTTTTATATGGCGGATCACGGCCCTTATATGAGAATAACGAAGGAAGGCGTCGCGAAATTAAAACAAACCGGTTTATACGAGCGTTTCATACCCGGCCACATTAATTCGGATCTGGTTCAATATTTTCTTCCGGAGCAGCGCGGAAGATTAAACAATATTTATATTAAAAAAATGATCGAACGGATTTTGCAAAATCAGTGGCCGGTGCATACACTTTTTTATTGTCGATTTCAAGGCAATCCGCCTCCAACTGAGCGATTTATTGATATTATCGGTGATCAGTGGATCGGCGACGGGCAGCCGGAAACGGTATACCGTCTTGAGCCGGTATTTCATTTCCTCAAAACCGGCCGCCGATGGAACGGCTCTTCCATGTATTTGTGGGATGAAACATTAGCGGAAGCTTTTTTTGAGGATGAACTTATTCCAAGGCTGAAGAATGAACTGCCCTTTGTTCAGAACATCCAACACAAATGGACGCGAAGTGAGTTGAGGAGGTTAAGTGATCTTTATTGTGAGGAATTTTGTCGGCCTACAAAACGCCCAATTGCGTGGGGGATGTACGTTGGAAGCTATCATATGGCTTCGATGCCTAATGTTGTAACCGTTGCTGAAAAAGGGTGCGACCCGTTAAATAGTGCCCGGTCCAGGGGGATGCAGAGGCAATTTAAGGGAAATGAATATTCGATGGTATGGCAGGGGCATAGCCCGATCGAAAAATATTGTTATCCGACAAATGCCAAATTTCTTATCAATCGGGACCATTGGGGAGTACCGTTACCTTTATTACGATATTATATTTGGCGACCATATCTAACCGGTGCTCATTATTATACCAACGAAACACTTCCCTCTGGTTGTATCCAGGATGTTGAAGGTGATGAACAATACGAACTCTCAACGATCGGGCATGTCGTGAAAGATATGCTTGATTTCACCGATCGACACCCCCAAAGGGGTATTATCTATTCGCCAATTGGTTTAATGTTAGATTACAGCAGAGCTTTGAGTGCTTTCGGAAAGTCCTATTCTCGGAAAATCATCAATGATGATGCAGATGATATGACAGCGTGTATCTTAAATGCACTTTTCCCAGAACCCCCCCAAATCGCCGGTTCAGGCCCTCATGGGAGCACTTATTTCAGAGCGGCCCCCTATGGGGAATTATTTGACCTCTTAAAGCCGAACAAGCCCGACAGTATGATTGAATCGAAAGCATTAGAAAACTACAAAATCCTGTTTGCTTTAGGCGGGATGACATTTAATGAACATTTTTCAAAAATCATAAAAGATTATGTCGCTCAAGGGGGTGTTTTTGTGATCAATGCCTCCGATATCACCGAATATATCGAAGGTGATTTTACAGGGCTTACGCTTAAAGGAAAAAAAACGGTTGAGGCGGGAGGTGAAATTATATGTAAGGAATATGATTTCGCAAGCATCGAAAAGCAATATACCTTAAATACGGTTCATTTGAAAAGTGCTGAGGTGATTTATGAAAATAGCGACGGAGATCCGGTTGTTGTTGTGAATCGCTACGGCCAGGGCCATGTTATTACACTGCTGCCTCACTATGGGTTAGCCGATCAAAGAGAATTGATCGTCACACCCCGTGGGCATACGTATAGTCAAAAGATGATTTTGCGTTTTATGCAGCATTTTTTGCAACAGTTGTCAACCAAAGCCGTGCCTGTCCAAGTCAAGATTCCGGACGGTTTTGAAAGAAACTTTGGGTGGCTTCTTTCGAAAAAGGATGCGAACTGGATCGTTACATTATTCAATTATTCCTGTGATCGCGAAACGGGTATTGCAAAAATTTATGGTACCGGAAAAGCGGTTGTTGAGTACCCTTTAAAAGAAGTTCCATTTGAAATTCTGTGTACTGAGCCGACCGCCGATGTAATGGAGTGGTATAATGACCGTGATGTTCGATGGAAGAAAGCAGGTTCAAAAGCGGTTGTTTCTGAAACCATGCATGGGGGTGAAATTCGTGTTTATGAGTTTAGTCCTGACAAGATTAAACCGGTTTCTCGGAAGCGATACTTGAATTATGCCAAAAATGCCAAGGTTACTTCATCGTCGTATCGAGATGGCTATGAACCCTGGCGCGCTGTGGACGGCAAGATCGATGAAAACAGTTATTGGTGGTCGGATGTCGATTCCACGACAAAAAGGGTATTTGAAATGCCCCAGACGCTGACGATTGATCTGGGCGAAGCAAAAACGATCGATCATATTTTTATTCTTTGGAAATTTTTCCCACAGGATACTTTAGCAACACGCCTGCATATAAATAAATACGTGATTGATGTCTCATTAGACGGCAAAGTGTGGGATCGGGTTTTCGATGAGAGTGAAAATGAGGATAACGCATCTGCCGAGGGACTGGAGCGATGGTTTGCCTCGATACGCGCCCGCTATGTTCGATTAACAGTGCTTCGAAGTTCGTCATTTGACGGTGCCCGTCTGATCGAATTAAAAGTGATGGGGCCAAAAACAGAATACTATCAGCCGGTACGAAATTCCGTTGATTATCGTAATCCGTTATTTCAGTTGGTACGCTGACTTTTTCTGAAGAGACAAAGATTCAATGGCTTTAAGAGTAGCTATCATTGCACATGCATGTCGTTCCGGCGGGGGTTTATTCCAAACCCAAAACCTGTTCGATGCGTTTAAGCGGGTGACGAACGATGAAGAATTTTTTTGGGTTTTTTCGGAAGGTGTCGGGTTCGATAAAATTGAATTACCAACACATAGTCAGGTATATACATATCGCGGACGACACAATATGGTTGAGCGATACGCGTTTGAATTGATTCAATTGCCAAAAATGGTAAAGGATTTTCAAGCAGATGTGATTTACAGCCCTGTCAATATCGGGTTAACGAATCCCGGTGTTCCCCAGGCATTATTCATACGAAATGCATATTTGTTTTATCCCAAAAAATATTATCCCGATTTAAATTGTCGATTACGGTTAAGAATTCAATCGTTAAAAATGCAACTTCGAAAGTCGTTAAAAAAAACACAATTAATATTCTGCCAAACCCCCGTTGTTAAAAAGCGATTTTCACAATACTATCATTATCCACCTGAAAACATTTGTGTTTTGGGATTTCCACCGCCTGCAGAAATAAACATCGAAACAAAAAATGAAAGGCCCGCTATTTATGAAGCGGCAGGTAAACATTTTAATATATTGATGATGTGTTCCTACATGCCTCATAAAAATCCGGCTGTATTGATTTCCTTATGCAAAACATATGGTGCAGATTTCAGAAAACGCCGAATTCGCTTTGTTACAACAGTTGAACCGTCTGAGCATCCGAATGCGCCGTTGTTTCTTCGGGATATACAGCGTTTCGGCTGCGAAGATTTGATTATCAATAACGGATCGATTGCCAGGGAGAATGTGGCTGGTTTTATATCTCATTGCGAGGCATTTTGGTTGCCGACGCTTCTGGAATGCTTGTCCACGACTCATCTTGAAGCATTGGCACTGAATGTTCCGGTGCTTGCCCCGGATATTGATTTTGCTCAACACGTGTGTGGCCAGGCTGCGGTATATTATGACCCATGGGATATCGATTCGATTTACGCGGGAATTATTCAGTTATATGAGAACCCGGCTCTGCGAAATAGATTAACAGAAAAAGGCCGTCAACAACTCCAGGACAATATAAAATTCCCTCAAAATTGGGACGAAGTAGCGCAAACGACACTAAGCCGGCTACGGGGCCTTGCGCATAAGTCGTTTTAATTAAAGTGCATACGTAAGGTTGTTTTTGAGGTCAAATCGTGATATACTTTTGGGTTTCTAACTTGAACAAGATTAACTGAAAGTGCAGATGTGAAGAAAAGAATACTCGTTTTTGGTGCTGCGGGGATGTTGGGGCATAAACTCTATCAGCAGTTGGGGTCGCATTATGAAGTTTATGGAACACTTCGCGGCAGTGCCGCCAATTATCAAAAATACGGCATCTATGATCCTGAATCGTTATTTCCTCATTTAGACATTTCCGATTATGATGGGGTTATCCGTGTTATTTCCGAGGTAAAACCCCATGTGGTTATTAATTGCATCGGGGTAATCAAACAGCTTAAAACCGCAAAAGATCCTATTGTAACGTTAAAGATTAACTCTTTGTGGCCGCACCAGTTAGCCAATCTTTGTCAAGCCGCCGGCGCCCGAATGTTTCATATCAGTACAGATTGTGTTTTTTCCGGAAGCAAGGGAATGTATACGGAAGAAGATGTTTCAGACGCCAAAGATTTGTATGGCCGGACAAAATTTTTGGGAGAAGTTAACAGAGAAGGGGCCTTGACGTTAAGAACTTCTATTATTGGCAGGGAACTGGCGACTGCAAGCGGCCTGGTAGAGTGGTTTTTGAGTAATCAAAACGGTCACGTCAAAGGATTTAAAAAAGCCATTTATACGGGTTTTACAACCATTGAATTGTCAAAGATCATCATGAATTTAATCGAACATTTTCCGAACTTGTCGGGCTTATACCAAGTTTCGTCTGATCCGATCGATAAATATACATTGCTGAATTTAGTGAATCAGGCATTTGGGCTGAATATTAAAATTGAGCCGGATGAGCAGTTCTGTATTGACCGAAGTCTTGACGGTAGCCGATTTAGGAAAACATGTAATTTTACGCCTCCTTCCTGGCAGAGTATGATCAGTGAAATGGCTAATGATACGACGTCGTATGAACGATGGCATTCTCAGTTTAGTTCGTAAGGCAGACTTGGAAAGAAAGTGAGGTAAAGGTGGACGGTTTAAAAGGTAAAACGGTCTTAATTCCCGGGGGGACCGGTTCTTTTGGCAATGCTGTACTGGATGGATTGCTGCAGAGTGATTGCGCGGAAATCCGCATTTTCAGCAGGGATGAATGGAAGCAGGAGATGATGCGGATCAAGTACTCTAATCCAAGGCTCAAATTCTATATCGGCGATGTCAGAGACAAGGACGGTGTAGATCATGTTATGGATGGGGTGGATTTGGTATTCCATGCCGCGGCACTTAAACAAGTGCCCTCATGTGAATTTTTTCCGATGCAGGCGGTGATGACGAATATCATCGGCAGTCATAATGTCGTGACTTCAGCGATCGAGCACGGTGTTGACAAAGTGGTCTGCCTTAGCACGGATAAGGCGGCCTACCCGATAAATGCGATGGGCATGACTAAAGCCCTGATGGAGAAAGTCGCGCTTTCGGCAACACGGATGATAACCCGTGCCAAAACGACAGTGTGTTGTGTTCGTTACGGCAATGTGATGTGCTCCCGCGGTTCGGTCATCCCCCTGTTTATCGGCCAAATCCGCCACAATGAGCCGGTAACGATTACCGTGCCGCACATGACCCGTTTTTTATTGCCGTTGCGAGATGCGGTGGCATTGGTGTTGTTTGCGTTTCAACATGCCACCCAGGGAGATCTGTTCATTAAAAAAGCACCGGCCTGTACGATTCTCGATCTGGCCAAAGCAGTCAAAAATATTTTTCATTCGGATGTAAAGGAAGAAATTATTGGTATTCGTCATGGTGAAAAAATTTATGAAACGCTGGCAACGCGTGAAGAACTGGTCCGATCTGAAGATATGGGAGATTATTATCGAATCAGGCTTGATGATCGAGATTTGAATTATGTCAACTATGGAAAATACTTTACAGAAGGATCAGTCGAAGAAACGAAACTGGATGATTACACATCGCATAACACAGAACAATTGACTGTTTCTCAAGTGGAGGAACTCTTGTTGAGTCTGCCGGAAATTCAGAAAGAACTTCAGCAAGGGTAATATGCTTTATCATTTCATAGTTGGATAACGAGCGAAAATGAATCAAACAATTAAAGTGATCACGATCGTAGGGACTCGTCCGGAGATTATCAGGCTTTCTGAGACGATCCGTTTACTGGACACATTTACCGATCATCTTTTGGTCCATACCGGCCAAAACTATGATTATGAGCTCAATGAGATCTTTTTTGAAGATCTGGGCGTGCGAAAACCGGATTATTTCATGAATGTCGATACGACCAGTTTGGGGCATGTTTACGGCGGAGTGATGGTTGCGGCCGAACAGATACTTCGAAAGGAACAACCTGATGCCGTTTTGATTTTAGGCGACACCAACAGTTCGATCGCCTGTATCATGGCGAAGCGGCTAAAAATACCGATTTTTCATATGGAAGCAGGCAATCGATGTTTTGATTTCAATGTTCCCGAAGAGATCAATCGGCGCATCATCGATCATATCAGCGATTTTAACCTTGTCTATACCGAACATGCCCGTCGCAACCTGATCGCTGAAGGACTGCCGTCCAGACGAATCCATCTAACCGGTTCACCACTAAAAGAAGTGCTCTCTCGGCATATGCAGCGCATTGCGTCATCCGATGTTTTGCAAAAACTAAAGTTGGAGCCTAAACAGTATTTTCTGGTCAGTATGCATCGTGAAGAAAACGTGGATAACAGCCGGAATTTGACCGATTTACTTTCTGCATTGGAATCGCTTCACGGCGAATTCAACTATCCGGTGATTGTATCCACCCATCCACGGACGCGGAAGCGGCTGGAAAATCTGGATAAAGAGATTCATAGCGGTATCCGGTTCTTAAAACCGTTTGGTTTTGTGGATTATGTCCATTTACAGATGAATGCGGCCTGCGTGCTCTCCGACAGCGGCACGATTAGTGAAGAGTCGGCAATACTTGATTTTCCGGCCGTAACAATACGTAATTCGATGGAACGCCCCGAAGCGATCGATGCAGGAACTATGATCATGACGGGTATGGATGCCGATGTGATCCGATCCGCGGTTCGATTGCAGATATCGTCAGAGAATCAGGCGGCCGAAGCAACACTCCCGTCCGAATACCAAGTACAGGATGTTTCATTCAGGGTGGTTAAGCTTATTTTGGGGGCAGCGAGATTGAGCAATCGGTGGGATGGTATACAAATCAATGATCTAACATAAAATGCGTATTCTTTTTATTACTCATTATTTTCAACCTGAGCCCAATTTTTTTATGGGGTTACCTTTTGCGAAAGAACTCCGGCGTCGGGGTCATCATATTCAGGTTCTGACGGGCTTTCCAAACTATCCCGGCGGGAAGATATATCATGGCTATAAAATAAAAGCTCGTATGACAGAAGTAATGGATGGTATTCCGATTATCAGGGTGCCATTATACCCCAGTCATGATCATTCCACGATAAAAAGGATTATTACTTATGTAACATTCGCACTTTCGGCTTCGGTTATTGGAACATTCAGTGTTGATAAAGCAGATGTGGCCTATGTTACACAAGGTCCGGCTACGATTGGTTATCCCGCCGAAATCATAAAGCTTATACGTCGTATTCCTTTTGTTTATGATATTAAAGATTTATGGCCTGATAGTTTGACAGCGACAGGAATGTTCGACAGCCGATTCGGCATGAAACTTGCAAACGCATGGTGTAAAATGACCTATAAATGGGCGGAAAAAATTACCGTCTGTACACCGGGCTACAAAAAAACATTGATTGAGCGGGGGGTGCCGGCTCAAAAAATTGAAGTGATATACAATTGGTGTGATCGTCATATCGTCACTCTTCCCCGCGATGAAGATTTAATGGCAGCATTGCGTCTGGAGAATAAATTTATCATTACATATGCCGGCAACATTGGCAAAGCGCAAGCGATGGAGGTTGTGATCAAAGCGGCCGAAACATTAAAAGGTATGATTCCAGCCGTATGTTTTTTGATGGTTGGATCAGGAGTGGATTATAAATCGCTGAAACAGACGGCAGAGCAAAAAAAGCTTGATAATGTTCGATTTCTTGGCAGAAAACCCGTCGATCAGATTGCGTCATATTTGAGTATATCGGATGCTTTGCTGGTGCACCTGAAAAATACCCCGTTGTTTAAGATTACGATACCCGGTAAAACTGAAGCTTATTTGGCGGCCGGAAAGCCCATATTAACGGGGGTGGGCGGGGACGCCAATGATATCGTCGAGAAGGCAAATGCAGGTATTGCGTTTGAATCAGAAAATGCAGAGGGGCTTGTCGAGGCGGTAGCAACGTTATTCAATATGAGCCCCGAACAGCGACGGCAAATGGGTGAAAATGGTTCAAGGTTTTATCAAGAGAATGTTTCATTTGAAATTGGTGTTGATAAATTTGAAAAGGTGTTCAATGCTCTATATAACAAAAAAGGAAAAGAATGAAGTTTGAAAAAGACCATTCCAGTCACACGATTGTACCGCTCAGTTCTGAATATGTTGAAGGAGCTGTCGAAATGCATATGGTGGCATTCAGAGATTTCTTTTTAACCTTTCTTGGAAAAGGTTTTTTGAGGGAAATGTATAACGCTGCTGTTGACCATCCTCTTTCTGTTTCATATGTGGCAATCAATCAAAATGGAGAGGTATTGGGCGCTACGTTGGGTTTTATTGATTCACGAAAGTATTATCGAGATATTTTTAGAAAACGGTGGTTCAGATTTGCCTGGCAGGCTAGTTTCGCGGCCTTAAAAAAACCTTCCATTGTCCCCCGTCTTTTTAGGGCAACGCGACATACCGGGTATTACCCGCCGTGTGACATCCGGCCGCTTGCGGCCTTGCCATCGACCGCGGTCAAACCAGGGGTTCAGGGACTTGGCTTGGCGATCGGATTGATGAGAAAGGCCTGTGAAGAATTCGTCAATCGCGGGATTGATGCTGTTTATCTTACCACTGATCGGGACAATAATGACCGTGTCAGAGGTTTTTACGAGGCACTTGGATGGGAATTACTGGGGTATTATACCACGGCTGAGGGCCGGCGCATGTGCTGGTATATTTGGCAAAACCCCAAAACCAGAAAATCAATTAAACAGGTAAACGTTAATGATGAGTGATTCACACACAGATCCAATCGGTCAAATGAAAGCCGTTATTGAAGGGTGGAAGAAGCCTCCCTTGCGCTGGCAGGTAGCCCATGTTTTTGAGCCGAAACAATTCTCAGATGTAAATCGGCTTTTGAACACCTGGAAAGAAACTAATTTAGCTGATTGCCCGTGGCCGGAATCGCAGCAGATTCATATCGCCGTTGCCGGATTCGGCACCTTGAATTACATCAAGCCATATGTTGAAATTGCGGCACTTGCCGATGGAGCGGTGCCTGAAGTGACTCTCGGCAATTACAATCAACTTTATCAGGAGCTTTCAAATTCGGTATCACCTATTTTAAAAGATGATGTCAAACTGCTCTGGATATGGGTCGATCTGGAAGATATTCTCCCTGCCGAGTTCTGCAAGAATCGCAAGCTTCTGCTTACAAAAGACGGTCTGCAGCAAACAGAAAATGCGGTCCAAGAATTTTGCACCTTGATCGAAAAGGCCAGAGAAAATTTTAATGGGTTTATTCTGATTAATAATTTTGTTCAGCAGTCTCGTTCTCCTTTTGGGATCGCAGATTCAAAACGGCAGGAATCTCAGTGGAAAATATATGCGATTGCGAACGAGCTGTTATACGACCGTATTGGCAGTGTTGAACATGCTTTAGTATTTCCCCTGGATTATCACCTGGGCCGATTTGGGTTGGCCAATGCAGTCGAATATAAACTGAAGCTGATGGCAGATTGCCGCTATCGGCCTGAGTTTTATTACTATGTATCACAAAAGATCAGACCCTATCTTCGCAATATACAAGGTACGATCAAAAAGGTTTTGGTGTTGGATCTGGATAATACACTTTGGGGAGGGGTTGTTGGAGAGGATGGTTGGCAAAATGTCAAGATTGCACCAGACTCGCCGACCGGCAAAGCGCATATGAATTTCCAGAAGGCGATCTTGGAGTTGTTTGAACGCGGAGTGATTCTTGCAATCAACAGTAAAAATAATTACGATGACGTTAAAGAATTATTCGAGCAGCGAGAGGATATGGTTTTGAGTTTTGACCACTTCGCCTGCATGCAAATTAACTGGAATGACAAAGCCACGAATTGCAGACGGATTGCAGAAGAAATTAATGTCGGGATCGATTCGCTGGTGTTCTGGGATGATAATCCTTCGGAAAGAGCGTTGGTCAAAGAACTTGCCGGGCAAGTATATGTTGTGGATGTACCCGGCGATGCGGCGAAATGGGCGGATTACCTGATGGAACTCGATCTTTTCGACCCGCTTGAAATCAGCGCCGAAGATTCACGTCGCGGTGTCATGTATGCTGAAGAGCGAAAGCGGCGGGATTATGCGTCCACAGTGTCGGATGTGGAGTCTTTTTTACAAAGCCTTGATCTTAAAGTGAATTATGCCAAAGCAAATAAAAAGAATATCCCGCGTATCGTATCGCTTCTGTCAAGAACCAATCAGTTTAATTTGACCACGCGCAGACATGGAGAGGCGACCATTCAAAAATGGGCAAACGATGACCGATATGCCGTCGTCGCCTATGCGGCGGAGGACCGATTTGGTAGTTACGGGATCGTGGGAGTGACGATCCTTAAGAAGGATGGAGGAAACGCGGTGATTGATTCCCTTTTACTGAGTTGCCGCGCGATGGCAAAGGGTATTGAAAATGTGATGTTGTCCGTTATTGCCGAACAAGCGCGCGCATGGAATTGCAAAGATATTAAAGGGGTTTTTATCCCGACAAAAAAGAACGCTCCGATAAAAGAATTTCTTCCGCAAAATGGCTTTGAGATTGTGGACGAGTCTGAAACGAAAATTGAGTATAAGCTTCCAGTCCATAAAACGGTTCTGGATGCCCCGGAATATGTTACGATAACCAACGATTAAGGAATGGATAGATGTCTGATGTAAGACAAAGAGTGGCGAATGTGATTAGTCAGGTGATTGATTATCCTCAGGAGGAGATCGACACAATAGATTATTTCCAGGAAATCCCTAAATGGGACTCACTGCATAATATTAATGTGGTATTGGGGCTTGAAAATGAATTTGGTATTAGCTTCAATGTCGATGAAATTACTTCAATGACGAGTGTGACCTCAACGACCGCCCTGATTCAATCTAAGCGTGCTACTTGAAATAATATCTGTCGATTCATATGAACCCACAGGTCCAATTTGAGAAAGCTTTTTCTGTTATTGCAAAAAGGGCTTTTGCTTTTTCTTTTTTCAAAGCGCGTATCGCGTTTTACGCGATTCTCCGAGCAATGAACATCCGTGCCGGGGACGAAATTATCCTGCCCGGTTATACCTGTGTGATGGATGTCAACCCCATCACCTATGTCAAAGCAAAACCCGTGTATGTGGATATTGAGCCGGATACATATAATATGAGGCCTGACTTGGTCGAAGCGGCAATCACCGGCAAAACAAAGGCGATTATTGTCCAGCATACATATGGATATCCTTGTCAAATGGATGCCATGATCGATATTGCCGCCCGACATAACATCGCGTTGATCGAAGACTGTTGTTTGTCGTTAGGATCGACATATAACAATAAGATGGTCGGAACATTCGGACAGGCCGCCTATTTCTCTTTTCAGTGGAATAAGCCGTTTACGACCGGTCTGGGCGGAATGGCGACCACCGATGATGCAACACTCAGTCGGGGTCTTGAGCGTGTTCGTCAGGAAATGCTCCAGCCGTCACTGAAAGAGAAACTGTTTTTAGCGGCTCAGTTGGGTGTTTATCGAACAATTATTTATCCGCGCACGACTGCGTTTGCCCAAAATCTGTTTCGCTATCTGACACAGAAAGGCCTTGTCGTAGGGTCATCTTCCGTATGTGAATTCGAGCCTGTAATGCCGGATGATTTCTTCAAGGCAATGAGCGCAATTCAAGCCCGCTCCGGATTAAGGCAGTTGAAAAAGCTGAGAAGCAATATCGCGCACCGGAAAAAAATAGCTGCTTTTTACGATCATTTGTTACAAGAAAAGGGTTGGCACTGCCGTCAATATGATGCCGTCACCATGAATCCGGTAATGGTCCGATATCCGGTTCGCATAACTGAAAAGAAAAAAGCACTTGAATCAGCCGCCTCGCAGGGTATCGAATTGGGAAGTTGGTTTGAAAGTCCGCTTCACCCCGAAGAGACACCCCTTGAACAATACGGGTATAAATGGGGAATGTGTCCCGAAGCTGAAAAAGCCGCTCAACAAGTGGTCAATCTCCCTCTTCACCCGAGAGTTAGCGAAAAAACGGCTGAAAAAACAGTGGCGTTTATTACGCAATATACCCAGGCACAGTGAAAAGGCTGATCAATCTCATTTTAGCAATAGCGGTGATAGCGGTTTTATTTCCGGTTTTTTTGATTTTGTTTGTTGTGATAAAGGTCTCCGGTGACGGACCGGTTATATTTAATCAGCAGCGTGCGGGCAAGGGCGGCAAGCCCTTTACGTTTTATAAGTTTCGCACAATGCGGGCCGATGCCGACCCGTACGGCGCCAGCCCGAAATCCGGTGACGATCCCCGATTAACCAAAGTCGGCCGCTTCCTGCGCGAATCTTCACTCGACGAGTTGCCGCAGTTGTTCAACATCCTCAAGGGTGACATGAGCATCGTTGGTCCGCGTCCGCTCTATATTTCGCAAATCGACGAATGGGACGAACGCCAGAAAAAGCGACTTCTGGTCAAACCCGGCCTGACGGGTTTGGCGCAGATTCACGGCCGCGGACATCTTACACGCGAAGAAAAGCTCGAACTGGACGTCCAATACGCCGAAAATGCGTCATTATGGCTGGATATCAAGATTATTTGCTTGACCATCGGACACATTTTTTGTAAAAAAGATATATACGAAAAACGTTATTCGGAAACCGAGTTAACGCGGGGGGAAAAGCAAAGCAGCGCTTCTGACGAACCTGAATCATGAATACGGATACATTTAAAAAATATCTTCACGATCTTGATCGGCTGGACCGATTGACGCCGGCTGAAAAGGAACGCTTAAAACGGGTGGCCCAAGCCTATCCGTTCCGCGCCCATGATTATTATTTATCCCTGATTGATTGGGATGATCCGGATGATCCGATCCGCCGCCTGATCGTCCCCGCGATGTGCGAAATGGAGGATTTTGGAAAGCTCGATCCGTCCGATGAGCAAACCTACACGGTCATGCCGGGCGTTGAGCATAAATACAGTTCCACCGTACTGCTGCTGGTCAGTAATGTCTGTGCCGGCATCTGCCGCTATTGTTTCCGCAAGCGCGTCTTTATCAACAAGCAGCAGGAATACCTCAAGGACATTCCGGCCGCGGTGGAATATATTCGCGCGCATCCCAAAGTTACGAATGTTCTGCTCACCGGCGGCGATCCTCTAATGCTGGCCACCCGAAAGTTATATGATTTGATCTCTCAGATTCGCGAGATCGACCATGTTCAGATCATCCGGATCGGGACCAAAGTACCGGCATTCAATCCCTCTCGTATTTTGGACGATCCGGATTTTGCCGGTATGCTCAAAGAATTCAGTACGCCCAGGAAAAAGCTGTACATCATGACTCATTTTTCGCATCCGCGTGAACTGACAGATTGTGCGATCCGCGCCGTGGATACACTTCAAAAAGCCGGCGCGATCATTTGCAATCAGACACCCCTGATCAACGGCGTGAACGACGATCCGCAGGTTTTGGCTGAACTGTTGGCGCAATTATCGTTTATCGGTGCGGTGCCGTATTATATTTTCCAGTGCCGTCCGGCCGTCGGCAATAAGGCCTATACTGTCCCGATCGAGCTGGGCTATGAAATCGTCGAGCAGGCCAAGGCACAAGTTTCCGGACTGGCCAAACGGATACGGTTTGTGATGTCGCATGCGACCGGCAAGATCGAGATTGCCGGAAGAACGCAAGGATATGTGTATTTCAAATATCACCGAGCGGCCGATGACGCCGAGAGCGGTCGCTTTATGATCTTTAAGAGCAATCCCGACGCCTGCTGGCTCGAGGATTACGATGAGATGCTTGTTGATGATACGATGGAATTGCCGTATCGTGTCCACGGCCCGCAATAACAGACCATTCATTGATATCGATTCATGTAACCTTCCGGCTGCTTTACAGTCGGGAGGTTTTTGTGTTTAATGAGGTGCCCATGTATAAAAAAATAGTGATGAGTATAGTATTTTGGCTTTGCCTTGTTTCGATAGCGGTTGCACTGGAACCGGATAACGTGCTTGTGCTGGTCAATGCCGATATGAACGAATCGGTCGAACTGGGACAATATTATTGTCGCTGGCGAAATGTCCCCCGGGAAAATCTGCTGGAAATATCGTTAGGCAAAACACTTCGAACAATGATATCTCGTGCGGCATATGATTCGAAGATCGCCCCCGCCGTGCGAAAGAAGATTGATCAGCTTCGATCCGATCACCCGATCCGCTGTATCCTGACGACTTATGGGGTGCCGTATCGTGTGAGCGGTCGTGGAATGCTTCAAACGTATAAACGTTCGCTGGCAACACTGAAAGATCGGATATCGCAAATAGAAAACCGAATCGAATCAGTCAAGCTGAGAAACCCAAAAAGCCCCCAGGTCCCTACCCTTGAGCGGCAACTTCGTATTCTTCAATCGCAGTCCGATTATATCACCGGCCGACTAACCGATGCGGCCCTGGACAGCGAACTGGCAATGCTGATGGCCGATTCGTATGAACTGTTCCGTTTTCAGGACAATCGGCTCAAGGGCCGCGACAAACCGGATGGTTTAACCGTGATGGTCTGCCGTATCGACGGCCCCGGGGTCGAGATTGCACGGCTATTAATCGATAAAGCAATTACCGCTGAACGCAATGGCCTTACAGGTAAGATGGTCATCGATGCCCGTGGAAAAACACAACAAAGCAGTGAATCGCTTTTTTATATTTACGACCAGGCCCTGCTGAATCTTGCTCAATGGGCCAAAGATGGGCGCTGGCCGCAGGTCATGGTTGATAAAACAGAAGCGCTTTTTCAACCCCGCAGTTGTCCGAATACAGCATTATACTGCGGCTGGTACAGTCTTAAAAACTATATCGATGCCTTTGATTTTGTCGATGGGGCGATCGGTTATCATATTGCAAGCTGGGAGGCGATCGACCTGCGGGATCCCAACAGCACGCAATGGTGTCCGGCCATGCTCAAAGACGGCATCACCGCGACTATCGGTGCGGTTGCCGAACCATATCTGACTGCTTTTCCCATGCCGGATGAATTTTTCAAAGCCCTCTTTGACGGCAAAACACTGGTTGAAGCCTACTTCTATACCAATCCGTATAATTCCTGGCAGATGATGCTGATTGGTGATCCCCTGTATCGGCCATTCGCAAAAAATTAGTTTGCTGTGATGCCTTTGGTTTTGCCCGCCTTGATTAAATAGGTGATTCCGATAGAGAACATAACCGCAGACAGGCAGATAAACCATTCGCCGAGCAGCAGCGATTTTGTGGTGAGGGCATAAAAGCCGTGGCTGACGACCAGGACCAATACCGGACCAAGCAGCGATTGGATAAGCCATGCCTTGCTGAACAGTTTTTGTCCGCGTCTTATATAAAGAAACCGCATCCACAGCAGGCTGAAAAAACTGTAGGCGAAAAAATAAAACGCCCAGATGATCAAAAAAAGCTTATCGGATAGATTGATCGATACGAAATTTGTTGCGAAAAAGATGGTGCCGGCCGTCAGGAGGATAAAGGCGGGCCAGAACGAAATAAAACTCAGGATTACTAAACTGATTAGCGATCCGCTCAAGTCGGCCACGAAATCCCACACATCCGGAACACGTCCGACATAACTCTGCAACCATTCGTCGAGCACACCATACCAGACGACCACAAATAAGATCCACCACACCGCGGCACGCCGCCAGTCCACTTTTTTGTAAGGACTGATCACCGACCACAGCAAAAAAACCAGAATGAAATAAATGATTCCGTGCGCGACCTTGTCGGACACATCGATGCGGATTTGCAGACGCGAGATTTTCGGGATCGGCAGGTGCGTCAACACGAAGATCAGCGGCCAATACAATGCCAGCAGAACAAATACAACTTTACGGCGTAAAAGACTCATTTACAATCCTGGTTAACTCTCATACCAAAAAACACTTAGGGAAAAGGCTGGATTTTATCATGCTTGACGATTCTTGCAATGGTTCTTTTATTTTAACGTTGATGGTGTTATGATGGATTGCGCGACATGAGAAGACGAAAACCGATTATAAGGAGCATGGAAAATGAAAACGAAAAATGATAGAATGATTCGATTAAACAGTTGTTTTATATTATTGGCCCTATCCGTACTGATCGGATTGATTACGATGAGATCCATGGCCCAACGGCGAGAACGCATGACCGAGCCGACGAATACATCCTTACCCCAGCCGAAACTGAGCGGCCTGCTCAGTCTCGAGGAAGCGCTCGCCTTGCGTCGCAGCGTTCGTGATTTCAAGGATGAACGTCTGCCGATTGAGTTGATCGGTCAATTGCTCTGGGCGGGCCAGGGCATTACCGAGCCGAATGAGGGGTTTCGGACGGCGCCGTCGGCCGGGGCTGTCTATCCGATAACTCTTTATCTGATAACGCCCGAGGGTGTTTATCGATATAACGCGGCGGATCATTCCCTCGACAAACATTTTGACGAAGATGTTCGCCGAAAGCTGGCCGAAGCAGCCCTGGATCAGCAATGGGTGCAGCAAGCTCCATGCAATATAATCATAACCGGTTCGCGGAAAAAGCTTTCACAGCGTTACGGGCGTCGGGCCGAAACGTTTCTCTGGCTCGAAGCCGGGCACGTCGCCCAGAATATTCTTCTGCAGGCGACAACGCTGCAGTTAGGGGCCGTACCGGTGGGGGCATTTGCCGGGCGTGATGTCGAGCGAGCCTGTCGGATCCCCACGCTGCTGGAACCGCTGTACATTATCTCCATCGGATATCCCCGGGTTGTGTCTGAACCGGAGCAAGCCGAAGCGGCCGAAGAAAAGCCTGCGGCCAAAGCACTCGTGATCATTCCCAGTCAGCAGTTTCGCGACGAAGAGCTTTTCGACACACTGGCGGTTTTTCGTGATGCGGGGATCGAAGCGACGATCGCCAGTTCGAAAACCGGCGAAATTACCGGGATGCTTGGCGGCAAAGCCGAGGCCGGCGTTTTGATTTCATTGGTGGAGATAGATCCCTATGATGCCTTTGTGTTTATCGGCGGCTCCGGTGCGAAAGCATATTTCGAAGATCCGGTTGCCCTGAAAATTGCGCAACAGGCCGATGAACAGAAAAAGATTCTCGGTGCAATCTGTATCGCGCCGTCCATTCTGGCCAATGCCGGTGTGCTGCGGGGTAAAAACGCGACCGCGTTTTCATCCGAACGTGCGAATTTACGAAAAGCGGGTGCGAATTATAGCCCGATGAACGTTGTCAAACATGGAAATATCATTACGGCCAGCGGGCCACAGGCGGCCATTCAATTTGCAAATATGATTGCCCGCGAGGTGCTGCAGAAGTCTCGGTAATTGCCCCGCGGTCAGCCGCTGTAGCGGTTGGTCATGGGCAGCCGCCGGTCTTTGCCGAAGGCTTTGGGGGTGATCTTGATTCCCGGCGGACACTGGCGCCGCTTGTATTCGTTTTTGTCCACCAGCCGAACGACTTTTTTGACCATCTCGGCATCCATGCCCGATTCGATCAGTTCGCGGGCGGACTTGTCCTGCTCCACATAGCCTTTGAGGATCTCGTCGAGCACTGCGTAATCGGGCAGTGAATCGCTGTCCTTTTGGTCGGGTTTCAATTCCGCGCTGGGCGGGCGGGTAATGACCGCTTTGGGGATGATCTGGTTTTGGCGGATTTCGTTGATATATCGCGCGAGCTGATAGACGACGGTTTTGGGGATATCCTTGATCACGGCAAATCCGCCGGCCGTGTCACCATACAGGGTCGAGTACCCGACCGCGGTTTCGCTCTTGTTGCCGGTTGTCAGGACCAGTGCGCCGAACTGATTGCTCAGTGACATCAGCAGTGTGCCGCGGATTCGGGCCTGCAGGTTTTCGTATGCGATTCCCTGATTGTCCCAGCCGGGAACCGTCGAAAGCGTACTGTCAAACGTCGCCAAGGTCGATTCGATCGGGATGCTGTGAAAAATAATACCCAGCCGCTCGGCGAGGATTTTCGCATCGTTTTGGGTGTCCGGACTGTTAAACTGTGTCGGCATGGTGATCCCGATGACATTGTCCTTGCCCAATGCTTCTGCGGAAATCGCGGCCACGACGGAGGAATCGATGCCGCCGCTGAGGCCGATCAGGACTTTCTCGAAGCCGTTCTTTCGGGTATAGTCCCGCGTGCCGAGGATCAGGGCGCGGTAGATCTCTTCCATCGGGTCGGCCGGCTCTGGCTGAGATTTGCGCTGTGGCGAGATTGACACATCGGGATTTTTACCGCTGATGTCGGCAACCAAGAGGTCTTCCTCGAAGGCGTTGGCCTTAATGACGGTCTGGCCGGAGGAATCGGCCATGATGCTGCGGCCGTCGAAGATCAGTTCGTCCTGCCCGCCGATCAGGTTACAATAGCAGACCGCACTGTTCATTTCTTGCGCACATTCGCAGACGACCTGTTCGCGGGTCGCGATCTTGCCGATATGAAAGGGCGATGCGGAAATGTTGACGATCAGATCACAGGATTTCGGGCCGAGAAATGTCCTCAGCCAGGCGATGTTCCAGATGTCCGCACAGATCGTGACGGCGATTCGGATGTTCTTGACTGTGATAAAAACCGGTTTGTCGCCTTTGTCGAAGTAACGTTTTTCGTCGAATACGCCGTAATTAGGCAGCAGCCCTTTTCGATAGCATTCGGTGATTTTGCCGTTCTCGATGACCGCGGCGCTGTTATAGATCTTTTGTCGGCGCTGGGCGGGATAGCCGAGGATGACGGTTTTTTGCTTGCAATGATGTGCGACTTTTTTGACGGCCGCCAGGCAATCCTCGAGGAAATGGCCTTTATGCAGCAGGTCCTCGGGCGGATAGCCGCAGATTGCCAGTTCCGGAAAGACGACCAGATCGCAGCCGGCTGCGATCGCACGGTCGTAGAATTCGCACATCCTGGCCGCATTGCCCGCCAGGTCGCCGACCGTCGCATTAAATTGTCCCAGGCCGATACGCATCCGAAAACCTCGAAAACCTTTTCTTATGCTATTGTAATAGACTCAACCGGCATGTGCCAACAAAAATAGTCCGATACCCCCTATATACCGAACAACGGGCTAATGTTTCTGATGAAGTCCTGATTCAACTTTCGAGGATGTTATGTATTATAAAATACCTAAATAAGCTGATTATTAATTGTAAAGTTTTGCAATCACGCCCGGCAGGATTCGAACCTGCGACCTACGGATTAGAAATCCGTTGCTCTATCCACTGAGCTACGGGCGCAACTCTTTATTTACAAGCACTTACAGTTATTTTATTTTCTGCTAATTTTTTTTGGTGTCCATATGGTGTCCATACGGAATCCAAACGCTCTATTGCTTGCTGTACATATTCAGGCGATAAATGCGAGTATCTCATGGTCGTTTTTATCACTTTATGCCCCATCACCTGTTGTACGGTTTTCAAATCTATTCCCTTCATAACCAGGTATGACCCGAAGGTATGTCGCAGGTCATGGAAGCGAAAATCTTCTATTTCGGCTTTCTTCAAAGCCGTTGCAAAGCTTTTTTTAATATCTCCAATCGCCTGGCCGTCGCCGTTGCAAAAGACATAATCACTTTCTGACTGCTCTGAAAGCTCAGAAAGCTCCCGATAAAGGGTTTTGTTGATCGGAATGACCCTGAGTTCGTTGTTCTTTGGCTTTTTGACGGTAATCTTGCGATTATGCAGGTCAACATCCTGCCATTTCAAATTAAGCAACTCTCCCCTTCTCATTCCGGTATTCAAGGCGGTTATTACGATTGAACGCAGATAACCGTGGCAGGCCTTGATAAGGGCATCGGCTTCATCAGCACTTAAATACCTTAGCCTGCCGGGTGGCTCTTTCAGGGATTTAACTGATTTTACCGGATTTGTTTTTACATAGTCCCATTCAATAGCCTTTGTGTACATGTGCTTCAAACAGGCCAGTTCCCTATTAACCGTGGCAGGAGAGACTCTCTCTAGCCTGTCAGCTTTGTATTTTTCGATCATCCGGGGAGTGATATCAAATAAATATCGTCCTTCAAAGGCAGAACTCAATTGAGCGACACTGAACCTGTCCCGGCGGTTATAAGTTGAAAAAGCCTTGTTGGCCTTGGAAAATGCTAAATACTGTTTTCCATACTCTTCAAAAAGTATCTTTTTCTCATCGTAAACGCCCAGGTACTCGCCCTTGGCGAGCTTGACGTGGACATCCTTTAGAACCTGCTGGGCCAGCTTCTTTGACGGGCCGATTTTTCTGCGCTTACGCCGACCCTTGACGTAATAGTCGATATACCAGTTTTTTCCTTTTTTATATACAGCCATCTTTCGGATTTACCTTGAGTCAGACTTTTCATTAGTCATCAAGTATATCATAACTTTCCTCTTTTTGAAGCCTTTTTTCCAGCCACTTCTCCAAATCTTTTACCCTGTACCTATTATTGCCGCCCACTTTGATGTACGGGATTTTTCTTTGGTTGCCCCACATGTAAAGAGTTGACGGAGCTACCCCGAGATACGCAGCAGCTTCTTTTACATTCAATAATTCTTTCTGTTTTTTAATTTGGCCAGAAACAATGGGCTTTTCAGAAACAATAGAGCCTCCCGTGGTATGGAAAAAGTGCTTTATGCTTTCAGGAGAATAGAAATAGATGCGTTCTTTTTCTTTTGAGTTAAAGGTTTGCTTTACCAACCTTTTGATTTCAGCTAACAGCTTATCATCTGAGCTTACAGCCAAAATATAGTCGTAACCAGCTTGGAGGCATTTTTTGATATTTTCTTTTTCGTGTTTGGGCTTTGTGGTACTGGCTATCTCAACGGCTACCTTAATATCATCTTTCTTTAGCTCTACATCAACACTTTCTAAAGAACGCGGAATTTTCTTTTCAATATCAGCTTTCCAGCCAAATACCTTAGCTTGCTCTGCTATACTTTCTTGAAGCTGTTGATGAACATCCCCACCTTTTCCCCTGGTTGTGAGTTTTTGGGCCAGAGCCTGTCCTTTTTCAGTTAAAACAAGTTCTTTTGCCAGCCTTCCTCTTTTGCCTTTTCTGGTTTCCTGCTGAACTACAAGCCCCTTTTCAATCAGGCTGTTCTTCAATTTATCGCCCTTGTAGCCGCTCAATTTCAAAGCCTTGTATATCTTGGTTACGAACTTTCCGCTATGAGAGTCAATAAACTTCAAAAATCCTTGCTCTTGGAGCGATAATTCAGATTTTGGCTTAGCCGCTTTTTCTTTTGGAGCGGGCTTTTTTGCTCGAATAGTTGGCGTCTCAACAGCAGGAGCCTTTTCTTTTAAAGCTTCCTCTTGCCAATCCAATAACTGCTCAAGCTCTTTTCTGCTCTTTGCGTACTTTTTACGAGAAAGCTCGATTATCTTTTCTTTGCGCTCAAGGCCAAGTTGATGTGGCACATTTTCCGGTAAGTAAGTCTCTATATTAAAATCATAATCTGATTTATCTACCCTGACTATGGCCTCACCAACATCCAGATTCGTCAAATCCTTCGCCTCAAAGTAAGAAAAACCTTCTTCAAGCTTTTTAGCATCGAAATCTCCCAGGCCGAAACAAATCCTGGTACCCGGATTTGATCTCACAGAACTTGCCAATTCGGGATTTTGACTCCAAAGTTGTTTCAATTCCTGATGGGTCACTATGAGGCCAAGCCTGTATTTCCGAGCTTCGGATAAGATTTCTGTCATCGATTGGGTAGCGAAATTCTGAAACTCATCGACATAAAGGTAAAAGTCTTTTCGTTTTTCTTCTGGTTGAGCTTGTCTTGCCATGGCAGCCTGATGGAACTTGGTAACGAGTAACGCTCCTAACAGATACGAAACACCTTTACTAACCATTCCTTGGGAGAGGTTGGCGAGGAAGATTTTCTTTGTGTCCATTATTTTCTGGAAGTCCAGGCCTTCTTTTTGAATAACCATGTTGCGGATTGACTTTCGACGAAGAAACTCATTTAAACGTGTCAGAATCGGTGAGCACGCATTCGGACGCAGCATTGGAAACTGCTTTTTCCAATAATATATAACCTGTTGGTCTGTGACTGTTTTCAAAAAGTCCCTTCGGAAGCTGTTATCAACCAGAAAATGTTGCAAGTCAATTAGTGTGCCGCCTTTTTCGCTTTCCAGAAAAGCTAATATGGCATTGGCGAAAACTGAGTTCATCTGGTCGCCCCAGCTTGTCGATAGTCTGCGAAAAACACCGACTAAGTCCGAGGAAAGCAGGGTTTTTTCTTGCTCAGAGTGTGCAGATAAAACATTCAGCCCCACAGGGTAATTTGAGTCCGCAGCATCAAGCAAAATCACGTCATCGAATCTTTCTTCGGGTACATAGGGCATGATGTGTTCGATAAGGTCACCGTGCGGATCCAAAACAGCAATCCCATTGCCTTGCTGTATATCCTGGCGAATCATATTCAAAAACAAGGTAGATTTACCCCTGCCCGTAGTGCCGATGATATAGGTATGTCGCCGCCTTTGAATCGGGCTTAAGGTAACTTCTATTTCTTTGCCCTGGTGGACGTTTTTACCGAGCACCAACTTGTGGCCAGAAACAATAGAAGGTGCTTGTTTGGTTCTCTTTATTTCCCGTTTCAGCTTGGCGGTCTTTACTGAAACAGAAGGCAGATGAACAAGCGAAAGTAACTCTGCTGTATTTAACAACATCCCTGTCCTGTGGCTTTGCCTGTAGTATAAATCGTCAAAGTGAAGGTCGTGAGTGTAGGCTTCATCGGTATCTAAAGGGATAAGCTCATTACTCGGCGGATTCGAGACCTGCTGCAATCCCGCTGCCAGGCCTTTTGTAATCTCCCAGGCCCGGGCTTCAGATTGACTGGAACCTGCTACCCTGATAACCGCAGCCAACAATGGCTTATTTATCTTTTCTTGAGCTAGTTTTATCATTTCAGGACTATCGGTAAAAAAGTTACCGCCTTCACAGTCTGTTAATGATTTCAAGATGTTTTCATGCCAGGGATTCCTAACCGGTTCAAATAGAATCTGGAACATTGCCATTTCACCTTCAGCTAAATTTTCCATTGAACCTACAATGCCGGTCAAGGGATCAGGTTCAAAACCACGAAATGCCTTCAAAGGCCTCATAAACTCTTGAGATAAACCAAAGTCAACTATCACAGAAGGATTGTTTCTATCTAACCTGCACTTTGGCTGTTGATTCTCGTACAAGGCGGCGTCAGGAAAATATGCTTTTAGCTGCTGGATAACTGTTGAAAAATCAGGTTCTCGGCAAATGACCTGGAATGAAATCTCCTCGAAACAGCCCACAATTTCAAAGCTGACCGGAAATTTGCAGTATCTAAGGTTTAGCAGAAATTGTTCAGTGTAGTCGAAATCTATTTTTTGACCTTCGGGTACAGAGACAGTGACACTGGTCAAAGGCGCACTTTCTGTAAGAAATTCCGGTCCTTGGCTGAAGAAATAATCTTTTGACTTCTCTTGTTCTTCGGAGCTTGCGAACTTATTTTTAACTTTTTCTGCAAAGCTGGTTAAAAGGGATGGTTTTCTGCCGTCATCTACGATTGGTTCTCTTGTGAAAACACTCGAAATGAAAGGGATGAAGGGCGGCTCTAATCGGACAGGGAAATCCCAGAGCAGCCAGCCCCTGCCTCTTTGCTCCCATTTGTAAAAATCCTCTGTAAGCTGCTCTGAAAGAGTTTTTTGGTTTTCATTCTGTTCTAAAGGCTCGTTTGCCATAACCTATTTTAACGGCTAAGAATATCTTTCAAGATAGGCTTTTTCTGCTCTTCTGTAAGCTGTCTAAGCCCTTTGGCATCAACTACATTGTCAACCACTTCCAAAACCGCTGTATGAACCGAATCCCTGAACATCATAGCCGTATCCAGGGTGTAAAAGGTTTCACGCCGAGAACTGAGCCAGGCCAGCAGGCCAATGGGTGGCAGCAGCCAGAGCAGTAATACCTGCTTTTTAGACAGTTTTCGCCTCGTGCCCAACCACCAGGAAACAAAAAAGCCGGTACCGAAAGGTGCTGCACAAATATCGAAGATATATTCGTTACGAACGACCCTCAGATACTCTCTTTTTGCAGATAATACGCCTGCTTCTTTGTAGCTGATGCGTGAGATTTTGACTCCGGGCAATTTCCGGGAGTTGATGGCCTGTTCCATTTGGGAGTAAATTTGCTGAGGAGATTCCTGGAGTCCTTCGATGAGTTGGTGCCAGTGCGACAGAATTACAGAAGCTTTTCTTGCCATTTTTATACCTCCAATTGAAATAACATTTACACCAGAATTTTAAGGGCAAACGCTTTTAAAATCAAGGAAGAGAACAAGTTACAATGTTTCGTGGCAATATCTGCTTATCATAAATTTTTCTAACCCACTATGCTTTATAGATTTATAACTTTATGAGGCCGCAATTCTTTTAACTTGACTATGCCCAGATTTTGATTATGATTTACCCAATCCTTTCATTTTTTATTGGACAATATTTTCAGGGAGCAAAATTATGCCTGAAGACAGATGGTATTCAGTCGAAGAAATCGCAGAGTATTTGGGCGTGAAAAGGGACACTCTCTACAAATGGATCATTCGCAAGAAAATGCCTGCCCACAAGGTCGGGCGATTGTGGAAGTTTCGTAAAAAAGAAGTCGATAAATGGGTTAAGACGGGTAAATCAGCTTAAAATGTCGGACTTTCTCGAACAATCTGTTGATATTCTCAAGCTTGGCACTAAGGAATTGCATGCGTTGAGGCTTTTAAAAGTTGAAAGTATTAAAGATTTTATAAAGCTTAAGCTCAATAGCGACCTTATGCCGAGAGGGTATGGGTATTTTACGTATAAATCGCTTCAGAAAACTCAAAAGAAATTACTTAAAAAGCAACATATTTTAGTTCAGAAAACGAATCGTGATAAAACTCAAATATTTTCAGAGATATTAAATAGAGTCAACGTTAGAACACAACATTGCCTTCGTAGATTAGGCGTAATTACACTCCAAGGTTTTCTTGAATTAACGGATGAGGATGTTTTGGGTTGCAAAGGGGCAGGACAGAAAGTTTTATCTGAAATAAAAATGATCCAAAATGATTATATACATCTGAGATCATTTGATAGTAATAGTTTTCTGAGTACTCCCGCTAATCATGAAATATTTAAGAATTTGCCTTTGTTTTCTAGTAAACCATTACCAATTACCGATGTAGAGTTGAATTCGTCATATTTCCCATATTTAAAGGTCGAACAGATACAATTACCTGATTGGACAAGTCAATATTTAAAACAAATGAATATAAAAACTTTTGGTGAATTGTTATTGACCCCAGGAGAAGAATTTTTGCAACTTTCCGGATTCGGAACAAATAAACTGCATGAACTTAAGCAAGCTGCATATCTTTTTCTTAGCTGTAACATAGAACAAAAGGGCGCCAAAGATAAAAAAGAAATATTCAAAGACGTAATCCAAACAATGAGCGTTAGGACACAAAATATTTTGAAAAGATTAGAGGTAAATACAACTAAAGAGTTGCTTTTCCTTACAGATCAAGAAATTATACATTGTAAAGGAGCGGGATACAAGGTTTTATCTGAAATAAAACTGTTTCAAAAAAAATATCGGCATCTTAAATCTATCCCTCTAGTGGATTGTTTACGTAGCCCTGCAAACAAAGAAAACATAAAGTTTTTACCTTTATTTTCTAATGAACCTTTAGCTGAAAATAATATAGATTTGCATCCATCATATCTTCCAATAAAAAAATTATCTGAAATAATGTTTCCATCAAGAGCTACAAAATTGTTCAAAAATTTGAAGATTAGAACTATTGGGGAGCTTTTACTGACTCCACCACAAACTTTTATTGACCAAGACAATGTGGGAATAATAACTATAAAGCAAATTAGGGAGAAAATTGAAAATTGTATTTTAAATAATCAAAATCATATTAATATTTTTAATAAAAGCTTTTCCTCAACTGACTTATTGAAGAATTTTACGCAAACAGCTCTTACAACGCGAGAAAGAAAAGTAATTCTGCTTAGAGCGGGGGTATTTGACTCAGTCAATACATTAGAACAAATTGCAAAACACTTAAGACTAACACGAGAAAGAATCCGTCAAATACAAAGTAAAGCCGAAAAAAAATTAAGACATCCCTCTAATATCAAGTTGCTTAATAAATTACAAAACAATATTGAACAAATTATTAAATATTCCGGTGGCAGGATATTACTGAGTGAATTGGCAAAGAAATTGGATTATGAATTGAGTTGGGATAAGCCCAGCAAAATATCAGTAATTGATTTCATCATTAGCCTATTTGGAAATATGAAAACTGACAACGAGATCGTTTATTTAGATGATTTTCCATGTAGATATTGCAATGCAGCCAAAGACGCAATTGAAAATAAAATGCGATTGTCCTTTGAGGTTAATATAAAAGACATATCCGATAAAACTAAAGAATTTTGCTCTTCGCAAGACTGTAAACTTTTTGATCAGGAAAAAACAAATTTTTCCTGCATTTTTATAAAGCATTATATTGCCAATAGGCCAAAGCTACGGAAACTTTATTCGTGTCATAATAACCTTATCTGCAAGGCAGAGCTTAAATGTCTAAAATATGGGCCAAAACATCTTGCAGTCGAACAAATTCTTAAAGACTCTCGGAAGCCCTTGCATTTTACCGAAATAACTTCGATATATAAAGATTATCGTCCTGAAGAAAAGGTTTCAGACCAATCGATCTATGGAATATTAGGCAATTTGAATAAAGCTGTGCTTTGGGATCGGGGAACTTTTATACATTATGATTATATTCTTTTTGACACTGAATTTACTGATGATGTTTCTGATTGGCTATTTTTAAATTTACGTAATGGGTTGAGTTTTATTTCTATTTCAGGAGCGTACTCAACATTTAAAAAGAGATGTAAAAAACTTAATATAAAATCAGAGATGGCTTTATATTCATACCTAAGGTTAGAAAGACCCAAAAAACTTTTTTTGAATAAATACCCATTCATTACAAGAACAAACCGTAAAATATCTGTTCAAGATTTTTTGGTAGATTATGTGAAAGCACGAGACGGGGAAATACCTTTGAACGAGCTAAAAGAGCACTTGAAAACGTATGGCTTTAAAAATCATTTAGGAAATATGTTAAGAAATGTTCCGAGTCTATTAATAGCAGACAATAATAAAATAATACATGTTGATAATTTAAATATAACGTCGCCCAGATTTTATAAAATATGCAAGTATGCTCAAAGCCTGTTGCTTAACTCAAATATTATTAGTGTCCAAAAAGTATATAAAGACAAAATGATAAGCTGCAAACTACTTGGTATAAATGGCCCTCGTTTGTTGTTTTCTTGTTTCCAAAACTTTGGCCAACAATTCATAATTACAGGGCGTTATCCGCAATTAAAGAGTTTAGATAAAAAACATCTTAAAGGATTAGGTATTAGGACAGAATTTGAAGACTACCTTAAAAAACACGGCACCTGTAGCAAAGAAGGATTGATTGAACATTTTGTTGAAAAAATGGGCTACAGTGAAGGCTCAATTGAGGCTGCCGTTTATTACTTAGATGACATTTTACTTTACACTCCTAATTGTTACATAAATAGGACTAATTTGGGTTGGAGTCAGAAACAGTACAATAAATTATTACAAATATTGAGAGAAGCATATTTTGAGAGTTCTAAAAAAGGAAAATATTATGCTCGACTCAAAGATATTTATGATTATTGGTATGTTAAATTGCCAGAAATCCAAAGTGATATTCCTTGGACATTCACATTGCTGCGGAGTTTAACTGAAAGTATTGAAGATTTTAGATTTCTCGGAAATGCTAAAGATGCTTATATCGCTCTAAACTCTAATAATCAAATTAAAACCCTACAAGATTTGATTCATATGTTACTGTACCAAGAATATGATGGTGCCGCGAAAAAAGATGATTTAGAAAAACAATTGGTCAGTGAAGGTATTCTGAGGAAGCATTTGACACCAAACATGTTAAATGACTCAGACAAAATAGTTATTAACGGAAATAATGTAATTGCAAAAGAGCTAGTCCAAAATGTTTAAAAAGCTTAATTTACAACCTATTTACGATAGTTCGGAGCTAAGCATTATTAACGAACTTATAATTCCGCTTTTATCAAATTCCGTAGCATATCACAGAGGTGTCGGTTTTTTTACTTCTGGTTGGCTTCGATTGGCATCAAAAGGGTTGGCTAAATTAATAGAAAATGGTGGAACAGCAAAAATAGTAGTTTCACCATTATTATGTGAAGGGGATTGGAAAGCTTTGGTTTTGGGTGAAGAAGCTAAACACAATAAAGTACTAAAAGAAAAACTACATCTTAGTCTAGATGAGATAAGTAAAAATCTTGAAGCAAATACTCTCAGCACATTAGCATGGATGGTTGCGGATGAATTGGTTGAATTTAAATTTGCCATTGCAAAACAGGAGTTTGCTGGGGGTGATTACCATGATAAAGTTGGATTATTTCAAGACAACAATGGTGATGAAATAGCAATACATGGATCTTTCAATGATACACTGAAGGGCACATTAAATGGAGAAGCCTTTTCTGTATTTAAGTCTTGGGAAACAGGGCAAAATCCTTATGTAGTTAAACACAAACAACGTTTAATTAAGCTTTGGAATAACAATAATGGTCAATTTATTGTTTATACCATTCCGGAAGCTATAAAAAAACAATTCATTCAGTACCGTACCCAAGAGCGGCCCTACATTCTTAAAAATAAAAGTACTGCTGCTGTAGCTAAAATAGCTGATAATGCGATTAATCTCCGCTATTATCAAAAAAAAGCTATTCAAGAGTGGCTGTCTAATGAGCGTAAAGGTATTTTTGAGATGGCTACGGGAACAGGAAAAACATTTACTGCATTAGCAACAGCACAAAAAGCCTTTGAAATTGACAACATTCAAGCCTTGGTAGTCTTAGTTCCATACATACATCTTTTAGAACAATGGGCAGAGGAAACGGAAAAATTTGGATATGTGCCTGTATTATGTAGCGGTCAGCACAAACATTGGCCCAAAAAGGCTAGATCTAAAATTGAAGATTATAATCTTGGTAGCCTAAAAAAGATATGCCTTATTTCAGTTCACCATACAGCTTCCACTAATCGCTTTTTAAAAACAGTTGGCAAACTTAAAAACCATTCAATGGTCGTTGCGGATGAAGTACATCGCTTAGGTTCCGGAGAATTAAAAAAAGCCCTTTATGAAAAGTACCAATATCGTTTGGGACTCTCAGCAACTCCTGAACGATGGTATGATGAAATTGGGACACAAGCGCTATTTAATTACTTTGAAGGTATATGTTACAGGTATGGCTTAAGCGAAGCCATAGAAAATAAATACCTCACACCTTATGATTATAATCCCATACTTGTTGAGTTAACGTCTGATGAATTAGACAAATATGAACAGCTTACCAATAAAATAATCTCACTGGCACCACAAGCCAAGGCTGATATTGAAGTTTCAGAAACGTTAAAAATTCTTTTGCTAAAAAGAACTGAATTAATTGCAAAAGCTGCACATAAATTACCAGTACTTATAAAATTGCTTAAAGGCATTATTTCAGAAACATATAGGGAACAGCAAGAAGCCTCACACATTTTAATTTATTGTGCTCCTGGCAAACATAGAGAAATCTTAAAGGCTGTTTCCGATATAGGCTTACGATGCCATGAGTTTGTGCACACCGTATCATTAAAAGATCGAAGAAAGGTATTAACAGATTTTAAATCTGGTCATATACAAGTCTTGGTTGCCGTTAAGTGTCTGGACGAAGGTGTTGATGTGCCTGCAACACAATCAGCTTTTATTCTTGCCAGTAGCACTAACCCAATGGAATATGTTCAACGCCGAGGTAGGATATTAAGGCCATCTGAAGGAAAAAATAAAGCAAATATTTATGATTTCATTGTTACACCGTCTGCCAATAATATTATTGGAGATAAGTTTGCAGGGGTACTTAAACGTGAAATGCCCCGGTTTGTAGAATTTTCTTCTTTAGCAAAAAATAAATTTCAAGCAAGAAAAGTAGTGCGTGAAATGTTAGATAAGAATGGGCTATTAGATTTATTAGACAAATTTCCTTGGGATATTTACAGGGAAGCAAAAAAGGACATGTTAAATGATTACGAATAATATGAATAAGAGGTGATACATGGCAGAAATAAATGACTTGATAATTAAAAAACTCAAAGCTTATCCCAGGGATGTTCAGAAGATAGCAATAAAAGCTATTGAGTTATCTGAAAATCAACCAGAAATCACAGTTCGCGATAGGATTGAAGCTGAAATAAGAAGTATTGTCAAAATGGATGGACAAAAATGATACTTAAAGAAATAAAGTTTAAAAATTTTAGGCAGTTCAAGGATGAACAGAACATCAAATTTGCTTATAGTTCCGGTAAAAAAAATGTGACGGTAATATTTGGGCAAAATGGGCGAGGTAAAACGGCTGTTTTTAGGGCTATCATGTTTTGCTTGTACGGAGACAGAAAACTTTCCCAAGACGGCGAAACAGCTGAAAAAGAGATACATCTTGTTAATACAGCAGCCTTGGAAAATTCTAAAGGCAGCAACGAACCGGTAGAAACTTATGTACAGCTAGATTTCGAACACAGAGGAATTAAATATTCGATCAAACGCACTCTTTTAGGAATAATTGAAGGAAATAGGGTCATCGAAGAGCTTGGAGAAATAACCCTTTATCAAACTGATGAAAAAGGAAATACTCGGCCAATACGTGATCCTAAAGACATAAATGAGGTTGTTAACAAAATACTCGACCAAAGAGTTCGTGAATACTTTTTATTTGATGGGGAAAAAATTGAGCGACTTACAAGGGCAAGTCAGGACCAGAAAAGAGAAATTTCTAAGGGCATTCGAAATCTTCTAAATATTGATTCTCTGCAAAAATCAATAGGTGCTATAAAAAAAGTTCGAAAAAAGCTTGATACTGAGTTGGCAAATAATTCTTCAGGAGAATTGGCCAGAGTAATAAAAAAAATAAACGATAATATTGACAAAAGAGATAAGCTCGAAAAAGAACTTGAAGAGTTAGGGCAAGAATATGATTTGGCGCGTTCCGAAAAAATCGATGTTGACAAAAAACTTGACGAATATGGTGAGATTGCTGATTTAATAAGACAACGTAAAGAATTGGAGCGTGAGGAGAAGGAAAGGGAAAGTTCTTTGCATGAAAACAGCATAAACATGCGTACTCGCATAGGCAAGGGATCATTTCTGTTAGTCAGTAATTTAGTTGACCGCGTTTACGAAGAAATCGAACAATGCAAAAAAAGGGGTGAAATACCATCAGAAATAAGGCGAGAACTTATAGAAAAAATATTAATAGAACAAAAATGTATTTGTGGCAGAAATATAAAACCTGACTCTGATGCTTTCCATAAAATTATAGAATGGAAGAATAAAACCGCAGACATTACTCTTCAAGATATAATACTTGAGGTATGGAGACATCTAAGCACAATTCGCAGTAGAAAAGAAGATACTGGAGAATCAATTGAAGCTGCACTTCAAAAATATGGTGTGGATAAAAATGAACTGGAAGAAGCAAGACGTAAAATACAAAACATCAGTGAAAAAATTGGCAGCGATGTTCGCCAGGATGCAGTTGGGTTAGAACAACATAGGAAGAATATAGAAGACAGTTTAGTAAAAATAGAAGCTAAACGCCAATTAATAGATTCTGAAATTATCGCACTAAAAGAGGAATATCAGAGCTTAACCAAACAGCGTAAAGAATTCGAGAAGAAAGAAGGTTTGATCGGGGAATTGAATAGCCGAGCGGATTTGGCTTCACGATGTTACGATGCTCTTTTCGAAATATATAAAGAATTTACTGATGATGTTAAAATTAGCCTTGGCAAGGAAGCAACTCAAGTTTTAGAAAAACTATTATCCGAACATGGTCATAAGAATTTGCGAGAAGTAAAAATAGCCAATGATTATTCTCTCCAAGTTGTGGATAAATGGGGCAAGCCTTTCCTGGCCAATATTTCTGCTGGTGAACGGCAGATCATGTCAATATCCTTTATAACGGCTCTTGCTAAAGCTGCTTCAGGCGGTAATACTTTAGAAATGCCTTTATTTATGGACACCCCTTTTGGCCGCTTATCTTCTGACCACCGCCAAAATCTTATTGAAGTTATTCCAAATGAAACAACGCAATGGATACTTCTTGCTACAGATACAGAATTTAGAAAACAAGAGGCTATACTTTTGAAGGATGGTGGAAGATGGGGTAGATTTTATACTTTAGAAACAAACAATGATGGAAGTACAAGAATCCAAGAACGTAAAATTCAGGAATCAATGCAATTATTAATTGATGAAATAGAGGATTATTGATATGAGCATGTCAACAGACTTGAGAGTAAAGGTAAATAAAGAATACTCGGATTTATATACGGATTGGAGAAACCTCTGTTCTGATATGCACGAGTTATTTTTCTTGTGTGTTTGTTTGGGTTACAATGCTCAAAAAAATACTCCTTTGGGAAGAAAAGGTGAACCGAAATTTTGGTCGGGTACAATAACTCCTGAAGAATGGAGTTGCTTTTATGCAATGCTTCTCAAAAAAAACCAAATGGATCCTAAGTCTGTTATGGATGACAAAATAGTTATGTCTGAAATGGAAGGCTTTGCTAATGCCGGAATGGAAATATTAATTGACGAACTTTTAACTGATTTTACTATTGGAGACAGAAAAAACCTTAGAATTGATAGCAGTAGCTCAAAAGACTTGGCTAAAAGTATTTTGGCTTATATTAATGATTTAGCACAATAAAATGAGAATATTATTAGTTGAACCTGATTATAAAAATAAATACCCACCTTTGGGACTTATGAAACTTTCTGCTTTTCATAAGCGAATAGGAGATTTTGTAAAGTTTGTAAAAGGATGTGATAGAGAAATTGTCCAGGAAGAATGGGACAGAATTTATATAAGTACATTATTTACGTTCTATTGGAACAAAACTTTGCAAACCGTCAAATATTATGAGCGAAAAACAACTGATCCTAAAAAAATTTTTATCGGTGGCGTTTTAGCTACACTTCTTACTGAAGAGATTAAAAAAGAAACAAATGTCAATATTGTTAGAGGCCTTATTACATCACCTCATGATATTGGCTTAAAAGGGTCGTATTGTATAGACCATATAATGCCGGATTACAGCATCTTAAGTGAAATCAATTATAAGTATTCTACAGAAAATGCTTATATTGGCTACGCAACTCGTGGTTGCCCTAATAGATGCGATTTTTGCGCAGTAAAAAGCATAGAACCTAATTTTGAACATTATTTACCACTAAAAAAACAGATCAAGGGCGTAGAGGATATTTATGGTACTCGTAAAGACTTACTACTTCTTGATAATAATGTCCTGGCATCTAATAAGTTTAAAACGATCATTGAAGACATAATTAGTTTGGGTTTTGGAAAAGGAGCCACGTTAAACGGCAAAAAACGATACGTTGATTTCAATCAAGGTATAGATGCTAGGAAATTTAGTAAAAAAAATGCTAAGCTACTGTCAAAAATAGCACTAAAACCTTTAAGATTAGCATTTGACAGCATCAAATATCGAAATATTTATGAAAAGAGCGTTAGATTAGCAAGTGAATGGGGGATTTCTCATCTGTCAAATTATATTCTTTATAACTATACTGATACACCCGAAGATTTTTACCAAAGGCTTAAAATTAATATTCGACTAAACAGACAGCTTGGAACCAAAATATACTCATTTCCTATGAAATATATTCCTCTTGATTCAAAAAACAGGAGGTATATTGGCGAAAACTGGAATAGACAATATATTCGTGGGGTTCAATGCATTCTTTTAGCAACACATGGTATGGTGGGGCCTAATAATGAGTTTTTTAAAGCAGCGTTTGGTAGTTCTCAAGAAGAGTTTAAGAAAATAATTTCAATGCCAGAAAAATATATAATATACAGAGAAGCACATAAGAATAATGGAGCTCTGGATTGGAAGTTGCTTTACAATCGTTTATCACCTGGACAAAAAAGAACTTTTCATTCAAAACTCTTCTCAAAAAGAATTGATAAATTAGATGTGATTCGAGAAAGTAGCATTAGACTTAAAAATATATACAGTCATTACACAGCCATCCCATAAGTTTGTAGATTTTGCATCGTGACCTCATTTACCGTAGCAATAAGGCCATTTTTGTGGTGCGTTTCTATAACCCCAGTTTGCAATTTTTATTGGCTATTATCAATTCGGCAAGATGATCCTTGATCTGAGATTCATTAATTTTGATAACATTATTAAAGTTCTTGTGCTGTTGTGACGATTCATTGTTATGCATCGTTCTGTCCTTTCTTTGTTTTAATGGTTAATAATTATTTTTATACCATCGACCAAAGAAAGGACTCTTTTAATTTCAATTTCAAATGTGCGAAAAATATTATACGTTCCCGCTTGAAAAACACCTCGACACCCCAGCGACATTTATACAAATCACAAATACTGCTCGGTGCCCATATCATATTGTTTGTGATAAATGTCATTGTTTTTTTCACGCCATTAATTTCCACTTCAGCTGTAATTAAACGTAATCTCTGCGGGTAAGCCTTGCGGCTTTTCAGTGTTTTAAGTTCGATTAATACATCGCTAAGAATATCACCCTTTGGTTTTGTATGCCGTTTAACAATACGATACTGCATATTGTCTTTAGCACGAGTAACCCAGAAAACGCATCGTCTGTCAAGGTCAGCCAGATGCGTGAAATCCACGTAGGCCTTATCAAACACCGATATTTCGCCACTTTTAAGATTCAGGCAGAGGCGATAGGCTTCGGTGGAATCATGCGTAGAAGCCTCTTTGACGATAGCGAATTGCGGCAGAAATGTCTGGAGGTTAAGCTGCATATGACACTTTGCCGCCGCTTTACGCCTGCGATGTTTGGCCCAGTCAATACAATTTGCAACAAGCTGAATAGTGGTTGAGTCAATTGCATAGATTGTTCGCTTGAACCGTCTTGGCAGACCGGAATACTTATGGTTACGCCCGAAGTCGGGGTGTTTGTTTTCGATATGGGACAGCACATCCCAGAAGAGTGTTTGTGCCATATTGGGGTCTCGAACACGGTTTGCATGCGACAGGCCATTCCTGCTGGGCGGTGTTGCACCGCGAATAGTTGTCAAAACTCCCGAATGATTACGCAATGTGTCTGCCACGTCGTTGAGCGATAGGCTGTGTGCAATCTGGACGTGCAACATAGCAACAACATGCGACCAAGGCGAAAAAGATCGTGCTTTCTTGTCTATTCCGAAAGACCGGGCAAGTTTTGGAACAAGATGAGCTGGAATATGCTGGCATATTTGATTGAGAATGGTATAGTTATGTTTAGCTGGCTTCATGAGTTACTCCTATTTTTTTCACGATTATAGTGTAACTCAGAAGCCGCTATTTTAGAAGAAATCTCATAGTTAATTTCCTATGGGATGGCTGTGCAGTCATTACATAGGTAATTAAGGGTAAGCAAATGCCAGTTGAAGATGAAAACATGCATGAAACCTTTTTACTAAAAGAATATGACAATATTGCAAAGGCACACTTTACTACGGTCGGAGCAAGGCTATTAGCAAATCTTTACTGCTGCCGGTTAAATTTGCAAACATTTTTAATGTTGACTTCATTAGCTATATGCCTAAATAAATATCTTGTGTTGTTGATTTAGGGCTTTATAATATTCGGTGAAAGGATTAGTAAGAATGAAAAAGGTTTTTCGTGATTTTATAGGCATTTTTTTAGGAATTATTGTAGGTATAGCAATTTATCACTTCTACATAAACTTCCAGACTTCCTCACATAAATCTTTTCTAAATACAACAGCCAATAATCCTCAGGCAACTGATAAGGATTTTGCTAAATTAACCAATGATGTAACACCAAAAGCAAGTAACGAAACAAACATTTCTTCTGCTGAATTTTATTTATGTGAAATAAGCGATTTTTATGAAAGTCTTATTACGGTGTTATATTCAACAATAGGTATTTTGCTTGTAGTAAGTTTTATCTACGTTTATACAAGGTCCAGAAGTCATGCAGAAGAAATGGCACGTGAAGCACTTAAGGAAGAGGCATTTTTGATTGCTCTTAAAGACAAGATTCAAAGATCATTTACTGCATTGAAAAATGAAGGAGAAATAGCTGATTTAATTGAAAAAACGTCAGATTTAAATGAGAGAATAGAGTTTTTAGAAAAAGCTATAACAAAGCAAAGCTATGAAATAAACTCAACCACAAATTCTCAAGACGCACAAGGAGAAAAAAATAGTGGCGATAATAAGAAGGCATAGTAGGCGTACGAAGGCAAGTGATCATGATTTAGTTGATACACCTGCGAGATTACTTGAATTTGCCCGAAAAAATAATTTGGAACTTTTGCCATTGGACATTGAAGGTGTTGGTAACAAGTTAAGTATCAAAATTAGCAGAACCTCTTTGGAAGATGATGTATCAGGGGTTCTTCAAGAGAATAAGAGCGATAATAGCTGGGAGCTCTTAATAAATAAAAACCACCATCCTAATAGACAACGTTATACGATCGCTCACGAAGTTGGTCACTATTGCCTACATCGTCATTTGAAGACTGAATTTAAAGATAAAATTTTTTTTCGAGGCGGTGATACTACTAGACAAGAACTGCAAGCTAACTCTTTTGCAAGTGAAGTTTTGATGCCAGAGCATGAATTTCGGAGGTTAGTAAGAGAAGGAACTAAAAGTATAGAACAATTAGCAAATATATTCAAAGTATCGACTTTAGCGTTAAGAATTAGAGCTAAAAATCTAGGTATGTCAGGGCATGGATTATGAAAAAGTGCAAATTGTTTTATTGTCCAATTATCAAAACAGGTGATGCTGAAATAAGAGGCTTAGAAAACCTTGATGAAGAAGTCAAAAACCACATCACCCCATTAATAGAATTGACGCGTTCACGTTCAACAAAAAAACTACCCCGAGGAGACATATTTCGTCGTATTAAAAGATTAAAACAAGCATATGGAGAAAGACGATTTATTTTAGATCTTACAAGTATCCCCGAATTAACAAATATGCAAATTGAGGACTTACTTAAATCTGAGGGAAACTACCAGAATTGGATAGACTTTTTGATAGATCTAAAAGAGGAACTTCCACTTTTAATACCAACTATTCTTGTTACAGATGACGTAGATGACCTTTCGGAAATTAATGGACGACTTCAACGAGAAGCAAAAGAGTTAAACAAATCCTTTGATTGGATAACATATAGGTTTGAAATACAGGATGAGGAATATGAATCAGATCTGGATATTATTAAAACGGAAATAGATTTAGCACATAAATTAATATGCGTAATTGATTGTAATTTTATTAGTCAACAAAAGGCTTCTATCTATTCTAATACAATTGAGAACACTATCAAGAAACTTATAAACTTGGGAGTTCATAATATTATTGTTGCCGGCACTTCTTTCCCGCAAAATCCCACAGAATTTGGGGAAGAAAAATATGGCGAATATAAATTAGAAGAGGTATTAACATTTGAGAAAGTCCATAAAGATATAAATCGTGATTTCAATAAAAAAATAAATCTAATATACGGGGATTATGCTTCCGTTAATCCTAACAGAAATGATCAAAGAGGCGGAAGTCCTTGGATACCAAGGATAGATATCCCCATGTCGCAGAATCTATTTTATTTTAGATATAGGAGAAACAAAGATATCGAAGAAACATATGATCAAGCCTATAAAAAAGTTGCACGCCAAATCGTTCGTGACGATCGCTATAAAAAAATAAGAAAAAAATTAAATTCATGTTGGGGGGTACAACAAATAGAAATGGCCGCCAATAATTCTCCTCCAGGACTTTCGCCTTCTTTTTGGATATCGGTAAGGATGAATATTCATATTACACTTCAGCTATCTCGTATTTTATCTAGAATAAATCTTTGACATTCCCACTTAGAGATATAAGATCATCTATATGCATTTCTTTGCCTTTATCCTTCAAAAATAGGTTAAATAGCTTTTTGTACCTAGTTCGAGTGACCATCAAAGATGCTTGGCGAATTTCGCTTAGATTAAGTTTTTGATGAGCTAAATACCTCACCTGATCAGTTGAGTAATTATTTATATTACTAAGCTTTAAGAGCCTAGCAATTTCTCCTTTTTTCAAAAACATTAACAGAGAATATTTGTCTAGTCTTTTTCTTAATTTAGCTTTTCTGATCACCTTGAATGTTTTTTCTTCAAATGATATTAACCCTGTATAATTCGTTATTTTTTTCTTTGCTTCAGATAGATGTTTAGGTGTCGTTACGATTGAAACTTTATCAAATGTTTTATGGTAATCTGCTAATTGAGATTTAAGTTTTTTTAAAGTATCGCGATTGCCTTTTATCTCAAAAGCATGAGTCTCGCTGTTGATAGTTACTAAATCTGCTTTTCTTTTATTGACCGAAAATAATACTTCTGTCCCAATGGCACTGTTTCTTTTATTGAAATCTAAATTCCCAGATAGTAGCCATTGTATTAAATAAATTTTTAAATGTTCTGCATCACTTTTGGGCATTTGCATATAAAAATAGTATATGATAGTTGTTAAATATGGTTTTTGATGAAGTCGTACAATTTGCCTTCATAAATTTATTAAAATTTTATCCTTATGTACCTTATGATAATTGGTTTTGTTCTAGAAGTCAATTACAGAATTATCCTGAGCAATCAACTAACACGTTTTTTGCCATATCTACTCGAGTTTTAAGCAATATGGTGATATTGACAAAATCTTACCGAGATAATAAAATATAGGTAGCATATTCAAACGAGAATAAGCATTATCACCCCGGCTATTCAGTCGAAACATATCGGTCATCCACTCGAAAGGTCTCTGTCATTTAAACGAATAGCCTCGGTCATTTAATCGAGAAAACTGTCAGATAATTTGCACTTTTATTCGTACATTCAGCTTTTCGAGCCACTTCTCATAGTTTTAATAATAATTTAATAACGTTTTCATACGTCAGCCTTAACCAGGTCGACAAAAAACGTTTCTAAAATTTTATGGCATACGAAAATTTCACAAGGGATGAACTAATTAAAAACAAAAAGTCGAAATTTTGGAATTTACCCGAATATGTATGGGCGGAGGTACTTATAGAAACCTTAGGGTTCTTTACGCCGTCGAGCAAAAGAATAAAAGACATATACACGAAGGTAAAACGAATATTACATAAAAACAAAGAAACAGGCAGTCAACAGATTATCGAAATAACAATCAGTGCAAACCATAAATTGGGCCTGCCGACAACAAAGGACTGCGATTACTACCGGGCTTTTCTTAAAATCTGCGATGAGCAGGTAGATCATAACCATAAATTCAAATTACCCATTAAAGTACCCACTCGAAGGCTTATTCGTTATGCTGGCAAAAAAGAAGGCAGCAGAACGAGAAAAGAGGTAAGAGAATGGTTCGATAGGATGATAGGGACAATTATAAAAGGCGGAGTGTATAGGGCTAAAAACGAAGAATATGATGTAGGATTTACTGGCACGCTATTTTCACAAGTGGTTATGTATGGCGAGCACAAGAGAACGGGTGAAATAGCAGATACCAATTACGTATGGCTTTCACCCTGGTTTCTTTCAAACTATTCCTATCACTATGTAAGAAGAATTGACCTGAACTTTTACAAAAGACTGCGTAAGCCCATAGCAAAAGCCCTTTATCCGCTTTTGGAAACGGGCTTTTATGCTTCAAATTCAACAAGTTATTCCAAAAAATATAGTGTTCTTTGTAACGAGTTTCTGCTAACCAAGCACCAACATATTTCAGATATCAAAAGGCAGCTTGAACCGTCTCTGAAAGAATTACAGCGAGAAAGATTTTTAAGCAAATGGCAAATTTACAAAAACGCAGATAAAGGCGATTACATCATCACCTTTTGGCCAGGAGAGAAAGTATCTGAAGACCGAAAGAACAAAGATGACCTTAAAAAACTTGCTGATAAAATCCAGGAACAACCAAAAGAAATGCCCAGTGATATTTCGGATGAAAATATTCGTTCAGAATATTTGCTCCAAGAAATTCTAAATGTATGCGGTGACATACAAAACGCATCAGCTTACAACAAAATAATAAACAACTATCCTGAGCATCTTATCAGGGCAACATTAACGGAAACTCGATTGGCAGATAAAGCCAACCGTATCAACAAAAACAAGGGGGCTTACTTTATGGATACTATAAAACGCCTTGATAATATGCGATCACAAGCCCATAGCAGGCAATCCTGACTTGTTCAAACAAGTATTCAACCTTGTTTGTATGGGCCAATGCCAAACCTCAAAAAAACTTTTAATCAATTCACAATGCTAATTTCACTGCATTTTGAACTTGTTATTTGCCTTATCAGGCAATAGAGCAACTGCCTGTCGCAACAGTTTGTCGTTCGTCTAATGCCTCCCGACTCCAGCCCAAATCTCCTCAAGGACTAACGGGTTTCCGCTCAAGCTCAACCTCTTTGGGCTGGAGTCGGGAGCCCGGCCAAGGCCTAAACCCGACAAACTGTTGCGACGAACTAACTACCCCGCAAAGCGGAAACTAACTATAGAACTGACTAAAAATTTAACGGGTTCAAAATATAAGTGCTGCAAAGCTGCACAAACTAACTAAAGACATAAACCACAAATGAATAATAACCCGAAACGCAAACAAGCGATGCCAAGATACCGGCGTTTAGCAAACAATAAGCCAAAAATGGTTCTGCAAACCAGGGACATAAAGATAATAAAACTGGTTTATAACTACCGGCTGTTGGATTCGGTTTTAATACGGGCATTAATAGTCGGCTCTGATAGGGGACTGCTTTCTCGGTTGCAGAAACTCTATCACAACGGTTATCTCGATAGGATAAAACGTGATATGCACAAGCCAATTGTATATGCCCTGGGAAACCAGGGAGCGGATTTATTGGCTAAGGTCGAAAAAATCCACCGGGGGACTATTAACTGGCGTAAGAAAAACCAAAAGATAAAACAATATTATATGGAACATACTCTCCAGGTCAGCAGGTTTCGAGCAGTTTTAGAACTGGCTTTGAGAGCACGTTCTAAATATGAATTGCTGCACTGGATACCGGAGAACGAGATAAAAGAGGAAGTCCTGCTCGACAACTTAAAATACGATAATAATCGGGCAACCATAGTGCCGGACGGATTCTTTACCGTCAAACGTCCGGACGGCAAGCTTGCACATTTTTTTCTTGAAGCAGACCGTTCAACAATGACCCAGAGACGGTTTTTGAAAAAAATGATGGCTTACTGGCAGTTTTGGAATGATAAGCAGCATACACAAAAATTCGGTATCAAGGCTTTCAGGGTATTAACCATATGCAAGAGTATGGAACGTGCTATTAACCTGCGAAATTTAAGTACCCAGGCTGATCCTAAACGTACCGGCTCTTTTATGTTCTGGTTCACAACCGAACAAAGCTATTGTTTAGACCAGCCGCAAAACATTCTCGGCAGGATTTGGCAGACCTCCGGAGACACGAAATTTCACTCTTTATTTGAATCATAATACCATCAAGCATCTATCATAGAAGCTGCTGAACTTGACAAAAAACCGCATTCGTGCTATTGTCAACCGCGATTGGCAACATCTTAGGCTGCCGCCTTCCTTGACCGCAAAAGTCGAGCACACAAGCCCGGCATTTTGCAAGAAGGACGTAAGGTCAGCGGAAAACCCCTGCTGTGCTTAGCTGTATCCTGGAGGGGTTTCTTTCTTCAGGAAAAGCCTTCAGCTTGGGAAAAGGCCAATCTATGGGTTTGCAGGGCAACTGGCTGTAAAAACGGCCGTTTTTATTCACTTGCAATTGATTCCAGTTAGTTGCTCTTGCTAACCTCAAAAATCATCTCAAAATCAACATGCCTATATGTAAAAGATGCGGCAAAGCTTTTGCTTCGCTCGAAGGTGATTACTGCGAAGTTTGCAGGGAATTCTTAGACCAATGCGAACGGGAAAAAGATATCTATACCTGTATGGGTTGTGGACAGGTCTTTTATTCAGAAAAAGACTTTAACCGCCATCAATGGAACTCATATTACAGGCGTGGCTTTTTACCTAAAGCGAAGAAAAGAAAGCGATAATAATTTCATTATACCAAAAGCAAATTTGCGAACAAAATTCTGTTTTTGGTATTTTATTTGCGCTATTGATATAGCTGTATTTTGAGATGCAAAAGGTTGCATTTCTTTGATAATAATCCAAAAACAATTATGACAAACAAACCTAATTATTCCGACCTGATGTTCGGTTATACTATCGACCAGGCTATCGCTGAAGGACTTCTGTTCGATCCTGGAGCCAGACTTGCGAACAAGGATGTATATATCTCAACTGATTTTCTTTATGAACTTAATAAAGAGGAAATCGCCTCTGCTTTGCTGAAGGTATTTACGCTTTTCTTATGTACCGATAGCGTCAGTATCGTTGAAATAGAAGTTAATGGAAAACCCGTATGGCTTCTTGAAAGCCTGTATGAAATGGTGGTTACTTTGCCTGATAGTTATTACGAGGCTATTTGCGAACAAGTAGTTTGAGTTAATAACAAAAATTAATACGCCCAAAAATGTGGATAAAGCCGTTGTTTTTACGGATATTTTTTCGGTTTGGTAAAATAGGCAAAAAAGGCTTGCTTTTTAGTCCTATAACCTCTATATTTAAGTGTTAACATGAAAGACGGTATCTATTTTATTGCATTTTTAGCGGTAGTGATAACTACGCAGGTTATTGCAGATACAAATGTTTCAGGCTATCAGTGGGGTACATGGGACTTAGCAGGCAGCCCCTATAACCTTACAGGTGATGTTACAGTTCCAAAATCTGAACCTCTTAATGATACCAATGGCAACGGCATTTGGGATGATGCGGAACCTTACACAGACGAAAACGAAAATGGTCATTATGATATTGGTGAGCCTTATTCGGATTTAAATGGAAATGGCCAATGGGACGGTGCCGAATCTTTCACAGATTTGGACGGCAACGGCTACTGGACCGAAGAGATGCCTCCGCTGACTATACAAAGCGGTGTTGAAGTTAAACCTTCGAATTATCATTATATAAGCGTAGAGGGCACTTTACAGGCAGCAAATGTATCTTTCATTGGCGGCGGGTGGGTTTCGGTTGAGACAAACGGGATTATGAACCTCACCGACTGCAATTCAACAGGCCCGGGGGTTTCGTATTCAAGCGGCAGTTCGGGGACACTTGATAACTGCAGTCTGAAATCACTGGTTGTTTACAGCACGTCCGTTTCGATAATAAACGGTCTCGAGGTTTATAGTTTTGAAATGCGTGAGGCGGTTTCAGTTTCAAACATAACCGTACTCGAATATATACGTTTTTTTGCCGCAGCCTCGGTATCTAACAGTACAATAAATTATATCCAATGCTACAACGATCCGGGGGTTGTTACAGGATGTACCTTTACAGGTCAAACTGTTATTAGAATGATAAATCCGGATATAGATTTGAGCGGGATATCCGGCAACACCTATACAGATAGCGATCCTGCAATCCAAATCTGCGGTACTCTCGGTGCCTCGAGAGCTCTTGATTCGGTGGACGGTTTGAACAAATATAATTTTTCCGGTGTCACGGTTCTGGCAGGGTTAACCCTGAATCTTTTGTCAGGCCTGGAGGTTGCCTGCGAGTCTTACGGTAGTCCGAGTCTTGAAGTTTACGGTAATTTTCTTTTGATAAACTGATATCTGTCAATTTTTAAGAAGCGGGGGCGGGGTCAGCAGAAGAAGTTGGGGCAGGCGTGTTTTGTTGGGTGGTTTGTTTGGCTTTATATTCTTTGAGGGCCTGGCAGACTATTTTTGTTTTATTGTTTTTTACAAAATCATAAAGTGCGTCATTGAGGTAAATGGTTATCAGGTGTTTTTTCTCGCTTCGATGGTATAGCTGGAAATGATGTTTTAAGCAAACTAAAACTGTATCATCGGTGTCATACCTGAGATCATGGATATGTAAATTTTCAGTGCACCCACAGACATAACACTTATTTTTTAACCATTTTTTCAACGCGCTTCGACTGGTGACTTTCATTTTTAAAATAAGCTTGCAGGGCAGTCTTGACGATCATGCTGGGTGCATCTTTGATCAGGTCATACAGTTCACGCGGCAGGTAAATAGATAGGGTTGGCATTTTCCTACTACGATAGATGACTATATAAGTATTGCTGAGATGCAATATATATATCAGACAACCATAATACTTAACTCAAACTGACCGATTTATATGATTAAACCGATGGGCACCATTAAACAAGAA
>CAZFDE010000006.1:0-67760 GCA_964517795.1 uncultured Pirellulales bacterium
AGAAAGCATAACAAAAAATTCAGGTACGAAAAGATGCAGTTGGTCGGAAGGTTACCTTAAAAGCAAAATAGCTACCATCATATGCAGAAGATGGACTGCCAGTTACTGGCACACCTAGTTCAGCCTTGAACTTATTCCACTGATCATTTGTAATTTCGAATTTACCAATACGGTAATCACCGCGATTAACGCCAGAAAATGTATATCCCCAATCGGCTGGCCAGTTACCTAAATCGCCTGAATCTCCGGCAATATCCACAAAATCAATAGTGAACTGATTGGCTCCGGTGCCGAAGGTGTCTGCCTGAACAATGGGGGTTAGCGCCATGATACTGATCAGAATTGCTGCGTTTTTCCAAGACATTTCTCATCTCCTCAACTAATAAAGACTATCCGCATTTTTAGAAGGATGGGGGTTCAACTCCTCATTCTTCTCCGATCCACAACCTTCTCTGATCATAGCAGCTTTAACGGTTAATACAAGAAAAATCATGCCAAACCTTGCCAAAAGCCATATTTTCAGGTATCATCACCTTGGCTGAAATGGGCCAAAAACCACCGTTTTTAGCCCAAAAATGAGGTTTTTGTACGAGGACTCGATAGTGAGTGAAATTCAGTTTACAGAACAGGATTGTATCCTGTTCCATCAAATCGCGTGTGATATTAAATCCAATCCAGACAAATATCACGAGGCGGGAAAATGGCTCGATGATTATTGCAAAAAAGAGCAATTTCGCAAAAGAATAAAAGATCGAATAAAGATTTGTAGTAAAATCGAAGGTGGTTATCCGGCAGCAGAGGAAATAGATGCGTTAGAATACATGCTTGAAGAGGATTTTTTTATCTCACCGGAAGCTTTAACTTTGTATCCAGAAGAAGATAAAAGAAAAATTTGGTTTTTAAAATCTGAAGGGGAAGAACAGCTTCCTCACGCCTGGGAAGATGCGGTCTTGTTTTTATTGAGAAATTGGCATAGAGTTCCTCATTTAGGCGAAGAAAGCGCAAAGAAAATATTGCTGATGACGTGGATTTTAACGGATCCGGAAACGGATAGCTTAAAATCAAATATAACTGGTTTTCAGCAGCGTCCTTGGGATGAACGATCCTATTTATCCGTCAGAACCTATAGCTCAAATCAAAAAAGATTGGATCAATGGATGAAAGCTGTGAAATTAGCTTGGCGAATAATTAATAGTAAGGATACCATCCCTTTACAATCGCAAGCTAAACATTCCATAGATTTCCGTTCGGTTCACTGGTTTGGAACGGATTATTCATTTACTGCGAATCAAGCCGCCGCCGTAAAAATCCTATGGCAAGCATGGGAAAATGGCACGCCAGATATTGGCGGTGATACGCTGGCTGCCGAAATCGACTCGGAATCAAAACGAGCCCAAGATATCTTTAAAAACCATCCAGCTTATGGCAAAATGATACGTTCCGGCCAATCTAAGGGATCCTATCGGTTGGCAGCACCAAACAAGTAAAAAACAGTTTTTGAAATTCTCCTGAAATTCCCTTCTACACCCCCTCTATATCCCAGCCTACTGGTTACACTTTACGCGGATCATGACATGCTGTCCTGAAAAATGCTCGTCGGGAGCATTTGGGCACGGATGAAAATTTAAGCGAAGGAGTATTAAGAATGGTAACGGAAAGGAAAGAATGGACTTTGATGAATGCCGCTGCTGTAGGTGAAATGCTTTGCCTGTCCAAAAGGCAAGTCTTTAGGCTTCGAAGTTATGGAAAGCTGCCCCGGCCGATCAAAATTGGCGGTAGCATCCGCTGGAGGTCGTCTGATATCGAATTATGGCTCGATATGGATTGCCCAGATCAAAAAACCTTTGAGCTTCGAAAGGGCGAGCAAAGTGAATAAAGATGTTCGCTTATATACCTGCAAAGAGGCTGCGCGCTATCTGGCCGTATCCCCCAGAACATTGTGGGGCCTAACGGATAACGGCAAAATTCGATGTGTTCGTATCGGCCGTAGTGTGCGATACGATATCCATGACCTGGATGAGTACGTCGACCGCCTGAAGTCGAGATCGGAGGTCGATCATGAATAGGAAAACTGAGACAATCGGATTGATGACGTTTCTAAAAGGGACCTCGAATCCCAATGACCGGATGCCTGGATGTGCAAATTATGATCATCATTATGGCTGTTGTTTGTTCGAAACCGGGGAAGGCAGGGATTGTTCTTGTTTGGTGCAGGCCGGTAAGCGATGTAATTATTTCGAACGGGCCGTTTTGCCGACAGCTGCTGATATCGGCCAGCTTGAACGCATGACAGGTCTATATCGAAAGAAAGTCGGGCCTGATAATGATCAACAGTGTGACACTCCGGTAATCCGCGAATGCCCCGACTGTGGCGGGGAACTTAAGCGAAGGCAGCGGTATTGCTCTAAATGCTCAAATCGGCGAAGGAGTCAGACGTATCGTAAATCGCGGCAAATGAAAAAGTCGAACCGCAACAGTTAATTCGGTGCACCCCCAGATTTATGGGGTCTGGGGGGCATTTAAAGCCGTTTTAAGCAGGTTGTTTTGAAATATGAACTATTGGTCAGATATTGAAAAATCCATAAGTTAACTGTGGCAGAGAGGTTTTTTATGTCGGGTAAAAATTCTTTAATAGTTTTGGAACAGTCAATGATTAAATCTAACGTGTGGTTATCTCTTAGCGGAACATCCGTAAACGTTTACCTTCTGTTTCGTACAAAGTGCCGGATAGAAAAAAGAGGAATCAAAAGGGGGAAACGTGATCTCGAACGCATGATTTCAAACAATGGAGAGATCGTATTCACTTATGCTGAAGCAAAAACGAAATATCGTATTTCAAAAAATCGATTTCGAAGAGCAGTAGACGAGTTACTCGAAAAAGGTTTCATTGACATTGCCGAAACCGGGATGGGAGTCCACAAAGTTACGACCTTGTATGCCATTAGTGAACGGTGGAGAAAGTTCGGAACACCTGATTATAAGACGGTTCCAAGGCCCAAACCGCCGATTGCAAATCCGGGATTTAAAAAAGGCAATAAAATGTGGAAGCGCCGTGCGAATTTTTCAAGTGCTGAAAACGATCACGGCGCCGTGTTCAAAAACAAACACGGTCAGATTTTGGTCATGCACACGAATGAACACGGAAAAAAACAGAAGGTTTTATATAAATGGCGGAATAACAAATGGTTAGATATAAAAGCTGGATAAATGCTCGCCGTGCTCAAGAACATCACCGTTCTATAGATAAGCCACTGTATGCCCACGATCATACAGGCGGTACTAAGAAGCGATGTTTTTAAAAATAATGTTTCGCAGTAAACAGAATTGTCTTATGATATAATCAGGAGAATCAAATATGGCAGGCATTGAAATACGCGGCAACGGAAAGCAAAGGCGATTTTTCATCCGGTTATCCGAGGGCGAACATCCAAAACGACCACGCATTGCTTTTGGCCGCATCAATAAGAAGCAAGCAGAAACAGCGAAGCTTCGGATCGAGGAATTAATTCGGGCCAAGAATTCCAATTCCCAGATATCCATCGCTGCCCAGGAGTGGCTGATGGAAGCTTCAGAGCCCATTCGGAAGCGTTTGGAAATGCTGGAGCTAACCAAGCATCAAAAATCCAAAGCGCAGATTACCCTTCGTGAGTGGGTGAACCGATACATCAAAGTCCGGACCGATTTAAAACCAAGTACGGTGGAAAAGTTGGAAATTGCGAAAAATGACCTTCTCGGATTTTGTGATCAAGATATGGCGATCAAGGCTTTTACCGCCTCACATGCCGAAGAATTTCGTATTTCTTTGTTGGATAGGGGATTGGCGGAGAATACAGTGAGACGACGCTGTCGACGATGTAAACAATTCTTTAATGCGGCCATTAAACGACGTTTGATTTTCGAAAATCCGTTCGACGGCATACGAACAGTCATAATCTGTAATCCCAAACGCCAACGATTCATCAGCCATCAAGATATGCAAAAAGTTATCGAAGCATGCCCGAATAACCGTTGGCGGCTGATTTTCGTCTTGGCTCGATATGGTGGATTACGGATTCCATCGGAATTGACCAGATTAAAATGGGCGGATATTCTTTGGGACCAAAAACGCTTTATCATCCACAGCCCCAAAACCAAATTTTATGGCAAGGAGCAGCGTATATGCCCTTTGTTTCCTGAGATAGAGCAGTGTCTTCTGGAAGCCTATGATCAGGCAGAACCTGGTGAAAAAAAGATTTTTGATGGTTTGCTGGATAAAAATAATCTCCGCACTCATGCATGTCGGATAATTAAGAAAGCAGGACTCGTACCTTGGCCGAAATTATTCCAGAATTTGCGTAGCAGCCGTGAAACTGAATTGGTAGAAAAATTTCCTGTTCATGTTGTTGTAGCTTGGTTGGGAAACACCCCGAGTGTTGCCCAAAAACATTATCTCCAGACGCACGAAGAACATTTCAAGAGGGCGGTGGAAAATAGTGGCCTGAATATGGGCCTGACAGCGCCCGTATTGGATCGCACTGAGTCACCTGAGCAAAATTCAGGAAAACCTGAATCTGAACTTACCCCTTGTGGTGCCGGAACTTGCGAAGATATGCCAAGTAGTACTATTTCGGATACTGTCTATCCATCTCCCCGAGTAGGGCTCGAACCTACAACCTAGCGGTTACGGCTACTTCCAGGTTTCCCTGGAGACCGGACTATCTCATCACCATACCATGACCACAAAAGGCCCATGGCTTAGGTGCCGGGCGCTGATAGAAGCGTATTGGCATGGGCTCGCCTCACTTCTTAGTCTCTGCACCTTCCTGTCCACATTACACAAACCCATCCGGACAGGCTTGGCTCAGGGTTACCAAATTTAACCCTTCGTACTACTGCGGGCCTTAGGCTTCCCTGAATTCACCCGGTTTTTCCGCCCGATGTTTCCATCAGGGGCTGCAACTTTGGCATGAACTTCTCGATGACAATTGGCACAGAGGAGTGTACATTTTTCCAACTCCTTCTCGACCCTTTTCCAGGATCTTGCATAGCCTTTTTCCGAAAGCCCGAAATTCTTATCTGACTCATTTACGTGATGAAACTCTAACGCTTCAATACACTTGTTATAGCCACAAATTTCACATTGACCGCCTTTGGCGTCTATTGCCATTTGGCGAATCTTCTGTCGTCGCTTTCTGACGGCTGAAATCAGATATTCGCGTCTTTCGGAATAGGTCCGGCTATCCTTTTTAGCCAACAATCTTCCTTTCATGCCCCGTTTTACAGCCGCTCGCTCTACCGATTGAGCTATCGGGGAATCACTTTCTAATTGTCAAAGAAACTTAACGCGTCTAACAAAATGACTTTAGATTCAAGCGGCTTATTTTTCGCCCGGAAGCGTTGTCGGGTACAAAATCGTCCTCGACGTAGCTTCAGCTACGCCTGTGGCAATTTTGACCCTGCCGCCTTGCCGGATCGAAAAAACGCTCGCTTTCTGTCTAAAAACTCATTCTGTTAGAAGCGCTTAAATATCCTCGATTTTGAGGAATGTGTCAAGATAGTTATTTTTCGGGAAAAATCAAGCTCGAATTCTCAAGAAAATACAAAAATCAGCAATTTTTCTATCCGGTTGAATCCGATAGCTTTTTCTGATAGCATAATGCGTCAAAAGTAAGTTCTTCAGCCGGATCGCGTATGAAAAAAATGTGTATATTATTGCCGGCCCGAACGGTTCGGGTAAAACAACGTTTGCGACTCAGTTTTTGCCGGCCTATGCGAATTGTCCGCGTTTTATCAATGCCGATCTGATTGCTCAGGGGTTATCGCCTTTTAAGCCCCGTACGGTGGCTATCAAGTCCAGGAAATTGGTATTAGAGCAAATCCATGAATACATGGACAAAGGCTGCAGTTTTGGTTTTGAAACAACGCTTTCGGGCAAATTATACCTGAAGTTATTCGAGGATATGAAAACGCAGGGCTACCGCCTTCATATTTTTTACCTGTGGATTCCAACAACCCGGCTTGCGCTGGCCCGCATTAAAAATCGGGTCGCAGAAGGAGGGCATCCGGTTCCTGCCGGGGATGTTCGCAGACGTTTTGAAAGGAGTTTGACGAATTTCTTCGGTTCTTATCAGGCCATCGCGAATGACTGGACATTGTTTGATAATTCGAGCACCCGGCCCTTGATGGTTGCCAAAAGATCAAGCGACAAACTTGAAATCTTCGATCAAACTCGGTATAATGAGATTGCTAAATTCAGGGATTAAGATGGCCAAGAAAAAACGACTTACAATTCATGAGAAGGCCGAACTGGCGATGCAGGAAGCGGTTCGCGGTGTGATCGAACGGCACAAGAAGAGCGGCCGGCCGCTGCCGATCTGGCGGGACGGCAAGGTGGTCTGGCTGCCCGCATCCGAGTTGTAAATCAGCCATTATTCACACCTATAGCAGAGAGCTGTTTATTTGTGGTATTGACGCGGGGGTGGCAAATGGGTAAAATTATGGTTTGCAGCAGGTTAGATGGCCGATGTAATAGAAGATAATGTGATTTAAGATCAATAAAAGGAGAAGCCGATGGCTGACTATATTTGTGCGTTCTGGAGTCCCGGGCCGATGGAATTGATTATCATCGCGTTGATCGCGGTGCTGTTGTTCGGCAGGCGACTGCCGGAGATCGCCCGCAACATCGGCCGCAGTATGACCGAATTCAAAAAGGGTGTTCGCGAGGCCAAAGACACGAAAGACGAAGTCGTCGATGATCTTAAAAAAGAGGCCCGCGATGCGTCCGGGATCGACGAGATGGACAAGGACGATTCGACCGTTTAATCCGAAGTTCGGGTGACTTCATTTCTTTGATCCATGGTTAATTCAGATACCAAAGAAACAATTCTCGATACGTCCACGATGAGTCTCGGCGACCACCTCGAAGAACTCCGCGGGCGTCTGATCTATGCGATTCTCGGGCTTGTTGTCGGGCTGGTAATCAGTCTGTTTTTCGGCAAGTTCCTGATCGCCTTTATCGAGCGGCCTTATCTGAATGTGATGAAAGAGCTGGAATTGGATCCAAAGCTGCAAATCCTTGCTCCCGCTGCCGGATTTGTCAGTTATGTAAAGATTTGTCTGATTGCGGGCCTGATCGTTTCCTCGCCGTGGGTATTCTATCATGTCTGGATGTTCATCGCCGCCGGGTTGTATCCGAATGAAAAAAAGTATGTCTATCTGGCAATGCCGTTTTCGGTGGTTCTTTTTGTCGCCGGGGCGTTATTTTTTCTCCTTGTCGTAGCGCCACTGACATTAGGATTTCTGGTTAAATTCAATGAACGATTTTTGGGCAGCGCTTCGAAATTCACTTTCCCGGAATATATTGCTTTTATTACTCAATTGATGTTAGTCTTTGGCGTGGCATTTCAGACACCGACTGCCATATTCTTTTTAAATAAATCCGGCCTGGTTTCGCTGTCAGCCCTGACGAAGGTTAGAAAATATGTTATTTTGGTTATTTTTATCGTCTCGGCAATGGCGACGCCGCCGGATGTAATTTCGCAAATCACACTGGCGGTGCCGTTATATCTGCTGTTCGAATTAGGGATTATGTTGTCCTATATATTCAATAAGCGGAAATCGTAGTGCCATGCTGACGATCGGGCAACTGACGATCCCGGTGCCATTCTTTCAGGCGTCCCTGAGCGGTTATTCCGATTACCCGATGCGGATCCTGGCCAAACAGTTCGGCTGTCCGCTGACGTTTGCCGGTGTCATGCTTGCCCAAAGCGCCGCCCATCCCAAAATTCTTAAAAAACCGCTCTTTCGCCCGTACGAAGACGAGCATCCGGTTGTGGCGCAGCTTTTGGGTGAAGAACCGGAGATTTTTGTGGAGGCGGCCCAAGCGGTCGTCTCGGCCGGTTACGATATGGTCGATCTGAATTTCGGCTGCCCGGTGCCGAAGGTGCTCAGTCGCGGCCGCGGCGGGGCACTTTTGAAAGATCCGCAAACAATTCGTCGGATCTATCGTGCGGTTCGCGAGGCGGTGGATTGTCCGGTGATGATGAAGCTGCGTATCGGTTTTAACCGAAGCGAACAAGCGCAGGATCAATTTATGCGGATCGTATCGGATGCGGTTGACGATGGTGTGGATGCGTTGGTGATCCACGGCCGCACGGTGATTCAGCGATACAGGGACCGAGCGGACTGGGCTTATCTGGCCAAAGTCAAGAGGCAATTTCCCAAAGCCGTGATCATCGGCAGTGGCGATCTGTTCGAAGCGACCGATATTGTGGACAAGGTTCGCACAAGCAAACTCGACGGGGTGGCGATCGCCCGCGGAGCGGTCGGCAATCCATGGATTTTTCGCGATTTGACGGCGCTATTCAACAATCAGCCGCGGCCGCCGCGGCCGACGCTTACTGAGCAAAAAGAAGTCATCCTCGAGCATTATAAGATGACCCGAAAATTGTTTCACCAGCGAAAGGCGATCGGTTTTTTCCGCAAGTTTATGGTCGGTTATGCCCGCCTGCACCCGCAGCGAAAAAAGGTGATGCTCGATGCCTTTGCCGCTAAAACCGACCGGCAGTTTGCCGATGCCGTCAACCGCTGGTACGATTAGGATTAAGGTTATTCTTGAAGTTCCGCTTCAACAAACGTTTTGAATTGGGGCAGGTTTTGTTTGCAGGTGTCCCAAACGATTTGGGTATTGACGCCGGCATAATCGCGGATCAGGACATTACGCATATCGATCACATCACGGAAAGGGATTTCGGGATATTGCTGCTTATAATCATTGCTGAGACAATTCGTTGCTTCGCCGATGATCTCTAATTACCGAACAACGGCATCGACCATCATGCTATTTTGACAAAAACCAGGGTAGTCTATGCCGGTGATATAACCATCGATTTTCTCGATGGCATCCCGGATATGACCCAGATATACGCGGTCATCTTTCATAGACCACTTCCGCTTCCTTGAGAACCGCTGCTCGGATATATTTACTGAGTGCCTGGGGCGTAACCATGTCCACCGATTTGCCCAGTTGCTCCGTCAGTTCGCGTTGGATTCGCGCATATTCGAATAAACCGATCCTGGCCTGTGGATAAAAATCGATCAACAGATCGATATCGCTGTCTTCTCTCGGTTGGCCGTTGACATACGAACCAAATAATGCGGCATACTTAATACTCTCGCCGAAAGGATGTTTTTAATTGCCCTCTGAAGCCGGTTTTTAATTTCTTCTTTATTCATAAATGTAAGTCTAATCCTTGCCAATGGTTGTGTCAAACACAAATTAGCTGGCTTGCAATCGTCCTATTTATTCTATCGGTTACCGATCTTTATTTAGGCCATGGATAATCGTTCTTTCCGGCTTCGGAGTCGAACGGGCTTTCGGGCAGTTCTTTTTGCCATGCGAGTACTTTTTCGCTGAGCTTTTGAACGATATCCGGCTGCTTGTCAGCCATGTTATTCAATTCCATCGGGTCGGCGGGAATATCATACAGCTCAACGCGACTGCCGTCCGGATTCATCAGCAGTTTCCATTTTCCTTCGCGGATGGCCAGAATCGGGCAGCAGTGTATCTTGTGGCCATGGACTTTGTATCGCCACTGCCACATCAGGGCTTTGCTGCGCATGGTGTCTTTACCGAGGATGGCCTGCGACATATCTTCGCCGTCTGGTTTGACGGATTCAGGGACATCAATGTCGGCCAGTGCGCAGACCGTCGGCAGGAAATCGACCGCAGCCACCACGCTGTCATTATTGACCTTGCCGGCGGGGATCTTACCGGGCCGGCGAACGATAAACGGCACGCGCACGCCGCCTTCATAGATGCTGCGTTTTCGCCCGCGGAAGGGGCCGGCGCTGCCGACACCGCTGTGAGGGGCATTGGAGATGACGATATCTTCCGGTCCGTTATCGCTGGAGAAAATCACATAGGTATTTTCCGCCAGACCGAGTTTGTCGAGCTTATCCAGAAAGATACCGATCTGGCGGTCCATCTCGGTAACAGTACCGTAATAAACTTCCCATGCTCCGCGATGCTCGACCCCGCGCGGATGATAGCGTTTATAGACGTCCATCTGCTCGTCGGAAGGATTGAGCGTTGCGTGGGGATCGCTGAACCATGCCTGAGCGTAGAACGGTTCATCCTTATGCTTTTCGACAAATTTGATCGTCTCATCCAGGATCATTTTCGTGCATACCGGGCGGTTCTCGGGCTTCCAGATATGCCAGTCTTCGCTGTTGATACGGTATTCATCGAAGCCGTATTTGTCGAGCGTGCATTTTTCATTCGGCATGGTATCGTACCCAAGATGCCATTTACCGAAATGACCGGTCACATAGCCGTTTTGCTTGAGCAGGTCGACAACCGTGGGGACATCCGGATCGAGGTAATCGGGCATACCGCGTTTTTTGTTGAGTCCGCGCGGTGCAAAATGCCCGTGCACACCATGGCGGGCGGGGTAATGGGCGGTCATAAAGGCGGTGCGGCTGGGCGAGCAGACCGAGCCGGAAACATAAAACTGGGTAAATCGTGTTCCCTGCTTGGCGAGTTTGTCGAGACTGGGGGTTTTGAGCCGCGTATTGCCATAGCAGCCCAGATCGCCCCAACCCAGGTCATCGGCGAAGATGAATATGAAATTGGGTTTTTGCTTCTTTTCGTCGGCGAATAGCCGGATCCGCTCCAGCAGCGAAAGGCCGATCGCCGAGCCGATTATTTTGCCGGAAATATTTCTTAAAAAACCGCGTCTGTTCATCTGATTCATCTTGGCCTCCTGTCAATAGGTTTCATGATTATTGAATAAAGGATATTCGATTCATTGTCAATGTTATTAAAGAATCCATATTGGGGAAGACCATGCGGATTCGCGGTCTTTTTGGATGACGCGGATATAGTAGCCGGTCGGTTTATCTCGATTGTAATTTGGGTCTTGCCATTGGAATCGACAAGTGAATTCATTATCACAAAAATGGTCATGAACCTTACGGCCGTTTTTGATGACCATGATCTTGTCAATGCCGTTGGTGCCAATGCATTTGACGTTCAATGAGGGATACTTGCCAATTTTATCCTGCGAAATCGTGCGGCCCATGATGGTATCATTTATTCTAAAATCCAGCAGGATCGGCACGCCGGTTGTCGCATAGCACATTCGATCGTACAGCGCGTCGAATATCGATTCGCGGGTCAGGTCATTGGCCAACACGGCTGCGCGGCCGCTGCCGCAGAAATGAAAGATGTGATGATGTTTGGTCAGCGGGCTTTGGGCGTTGCCGGGGTTACCGTCGTGGCCGTCCGAAGAGGCGATCAGGCCGTATTTGAGGCCTCTGGCAATTGCATCTCTGAAATCATGGTTTCGGTACCGGTCTGAAACGCCACGCGGAAAATCGCCATAGTATTCGCTCGAACCCCATGAGGAATAAATCTCAAACAGGCGGTCATAGCGTTCGTTGTAGAAATCCAGGTTCAGCGGATGGGAGGTCGATGAGCTGTGATGCGGGACGGTGAAAAAGGGGGTATTCAGGCTTTCTAAAAAGCTCCATAAGTCATTCGGGCTAACCGAGTGTGCCGGATCCATTGTCGGGATACCACCGTCGGAATTGGAATTGAGCATGCGCCCGTTGGCATTTTTGAAATACACATTTCGGTGGCCATATAGCAAACTCGTGAATTCAAAGGCGGGCAGTGTCACGAACCGGCCGACTCGGTTGAATTGATCGGCTAATTCAAAATAGTCCTTTTGATTATCCGGGTCGATCTGGAATTCGTGATCGGTCAGGGCATAAAAATCCAATCCGCCCGGGCCCATTGCATATCGATAGTTGTCTTGGCGCGAACCGATCCCGCAGCCGCTGTTCTCAGACGAATCCCTGAGCTGGCCGCTATGGGTATGAATATCGCCGAAGTAGATATGATGGTCGGCCAGTTTTGTGAGAGGGCCATTGGCGATTAATTGAGCGGCGCCGTAGATGTCCGCCCCGACGATCATATTGTCCAGCGGCGAGATCATAAACCAGCGTTTGGACTCGACCGGGCAGACCGCTTCGATCCGGATCGCGGCCTGTTTGCCGGATGATACGTATTCGCGGGGCACTTTCAGAATCGCCGGCCCAAAAACCGCCAGGCTTTCATTTTGCACAAGTGAGCCGAGTGTCAAGGCGCTAAACGGCGGAGCTGTTTCGATCCGGTTCGCGGTAAATGCAAACCGGCAATGGTCATTTTGCCAAAGCTGGGAATGGTTGACCATGCGAATGGAGATCGTGAATCGGTCATTGACATAGATATCCCACTGTCCGCTCGGCTGCGGCAGGGGGTCGCCGTTGCCAAAACCGATATTCAATAGGAAACTCACATGATCCTGATTGGCGGAGGGGATCTTTGCGCTGCGCCAGATCACCCCCTTTTTTGACGACAGCCGCAGCAGCCATTGGCGGCGGTCAGCGGTTTCCATAAAACCGCATATCCGATCATTGCTGAATTCGGCTTCGCCGGCATTTTGCATCGTTTCAAAACCCGATACGATCGTGCTGCGAGTGATTTCGGTTAGTTTGGCTGCCACGTCGTGAAGCACGGCGCGACGTCGCCGGGGGCCATAGAAAGGAATACTTTTATCCATCATCGATTAATACCTGCAGTCAACATTGATCTTAACGCGGTAATTATATCATAAAAAGGACTTATGTGGGCCATTCTCAGATAAAAAATATATTTTGCCGGAACTAAAAAAACTTGACTTTTGAGTGCCCGTTCGGTTATATTACATAGTTGGAAATAGGGGTATATCGTAATAAGGAGTGATCAGATATGCCTGAGCAGTACCGTGTGGCTATTTTAGTCGATACAGCCAAGGGGTATGACCGGGGTTTGCTAAAGGGAATTGCCAAGTTTGCGTCGTTGCAAAAATCCTGGGTCTTTATCAAGCGGCCGCAATTGTATAAGCAGCGCCTTTCTCACGCCAAGAATATTTTGTGGCTGAAAGAAACGATTTGCGACGGGGTGGTTGTGCGCGTCGAAGACGCGCAGCAAATGGCAGAGATCCAGCACATGAAATCGCCGGCTGTCGTGATGTCGTATTCCAGTGAGCGACTGGAAAACGGTTTTTGTTATCTTGAGGTTAATAACCAGAAGGTTGGTCAAATGGCCGCCGAGTATTTTATCAACCGGGGATATCGTAATTTCGCCTTTTGCGGCTACAATCAGTATTACTGGTCCAACCAGCGACTGGAAAGTTATCGCCGTGCGCTCAAGGAGAAATCATTCCGTGTCTGGGTTTATCGGCACCCGCGGCCCCGGAAATTTATAGATGTGCAGCGTGAGCGGATGTTAGTAATGAACTGGCTGAAGACATTACCGCGTCCGATCGCCATTTTCACGGCCAATGACGAACGCGCTGAACAGGTCGTTAACGCATGCCAGCTCGCGGAGTTAACGGTTCCCGAAGAGATCGCCGTGCTCGGTGTCGATGATGATGATATGGTGTGCAGTATGACCACCCCGTTGTTGTCGAGCATTAATTTGAACCTGGAAAAGGCCGGCTATCAGGCCGCCGAAGCCCTGCAGGAGCTGATGATCACGCGTACACGCCCGGTTTCACAGGTCGTGATCGAACCGACGCGAGTGATTACTCGTTCATCAACGGATGTTTATGCGATCCAGGATTCCGAGCTGCTGACAGCGCTGCAATTTATCCAGCAAAATGCCGATACCCCGATCGATGTGGATGCGGTTGCTACCGCGGCGATGCTGTCCCGGCGGACGCTGGAGCGGCGATTCAAGAAGTATCTCAAGCGAAGCGTACTCGATGAAATTCGCCGAGCGCGGATCGCCCGGATCCAGGAATTACTGATCGAAACGCCGATGCCGATCACCCGGATCGCGATGAAGCTGGGGTTTGAGAATGTGGATCGGATGGGGCGTTATTTTCGGCGCAAAACCGGTTTTTGTCCGCGATTTTTCCGGGACCATTTCGGCCAGGTGGAAAGCAGTCCCGAACCGAATATTCCGGATGAGCAGAAAATCGCATAACCGGCCAATCCTCCCGCGATTGATCCCCGATCATATTCGCACTTGACTTTTGAACTCTCTTTTGGCATAGTATTGCCCGGCTTGAAATGCAGCACATTCGGATTGTTATGAAAAGAAGGAATGATAATGCGCTTATGTATGGTTTTTGCAGTAGTATGCATATGGGGGTTCATTACGGATATTAACACGCAGGCCGATCAATCAGCACGATGGTGGCCGAAGCAGGCCGCACCGAAAGCAGTTGTTCAAACGACGATTGTTGAGGATGCGGTTACCGAAAATCTGCTCAAGTCGCTTGCAGGTCTCACGGCCCAGGCGGTCAACGAAGGCCGGTTCGATGAGATGGTCTGGATCTGCGATAAGCGGCCGGATTACAAAAACTGGTATGAGGGTGTCGTTAAACGGCTCGCGCTTCAGCAGCGGGGCACATTCGAACCGTGGCAACTCGTCGAGCGATATAAAGAAAAGGGATTAATCAAAGGTTATATTCTTTATTCGTATAAACGTAGACATGGTGGGTCATTTGACCAATCTCTCAATATTGCTACATCTGCAGCCGGTATTTTGCAGGGTATCCTGGTCGAGGAAAGTCAGCAGGCCAAGGCCGAAGAATTCGGATTGAAGATGCTTTTGGATGCGCGCGGCAAAGATCTTACCTGGTGTTTTAATACCTATAAGGATCGGCTCAATCAAAACCTGCTGCTGGCGGCCCGTCCGACAAGGCCATCGAACCGCGGCATGGCGATCGCGCATAAGGCGATGGCGGTTTATACCCTGGAGGAACCGGTGCCGACGATCATGCAGTGGCTCAAGCCGGTGACGCCGGTACTGGGCTGGAATGACGGCGGAGAGGACAGCCATACCGGACAGGCCTCGCGATACGGGCATTTTACCACGTGTTCCGGATCTGCGACCAATATGCCCATCTTTAGTGCCGGGACGGAAAATTATACACCGCCGAAAGTTCAATCCGTGAATCCGGCCACGATCGATTACGATCAGGATTACGATCATTACGCCGCCTTTTTGATGAGTGACGGTGACAGTATCGGCTGGACGATGGAGATCATGCCGGATTACTATGAAAATCCCGATCACGGTTCATTTGCGTTCGGCTGGACCCATTCGATGGGGCATCTGTCCCAGTTATGTCCGGAGGCGCTCGCGTATTATATGACCAATCGTCCGGATAATGTTTCGTTCGTCGAGCAGGGCGGCGGGTATTTTTACCCGGATAAATTCGCGATGGAACGGCCCAACCGCAAAGAATTATTGGCTTGTCATGCCAGAAACACGGCCCACTATATGCGGAACACGGGTGTCAGTGTGATGAGTTTTATTTGTATGGATGTGGACAGCGAAGCCGCCTTGGAGGCGTACGCGATTTTCGCCCGTGAGATGAAAGGGCTGGCGGGGATGATCGCGCTGCAGTATTACCCCTATGACGGCGGTGACGGCGAGATCTTCTGGTTCAAGAACGCCGAAGGCATCGACATTCCAGTGGTGTGTATCAAGTATTCCATCTGGCGACATGCCGATTGGCCGCGGGGCGGCACACCGGCCAAGATTGCGCGAATGATCAACGCGCAGGCCGGCCAATCGGGGAACGAAGACAAGACCAGTTACAGTATCGCTTCGGTCCATTGCTGGTCTTATTTTCAAAAAGCTCCGGGAAACGATGAACAGGCCGAGAATATCGGCAAAGATGAAAACGAATACAAGAAGCTGCTCGGCCGCACCGAGCGTCACCGGGGGGTTACGCCGGTCAAATGGTGTGTGCAGCGGCTTGGCTCAAACGTCAAGGTCGTCACGCCCGATGAACTGATCTGGCGGGTCCGAATGACCCATCGCCCAAAGCAGACCCGATCGGTTATCGCGAACATGAAGTAATCATACTCGAATTGGACAGGAACTGAATATGAGAAATCAATTCTGTTGTTTAAGCGCGCTTTTCGTCACACTCTTTCAGATCGGGTGTCATTCGCCTCATGTCGGCAGTGATATACGATGGTGGCCGACACAGAAACTGCCCAAAGCGGTTGTCCGAACCACCGATCATGAGAAATTCGAGAAAGTGATCAACCCCGACGGCCAATCGACCCAGGGGGCTTTCGGCGCGACGCATGTATTGGCCCAGTCCTTAGCGGGATTGACCGCGAAGGCCGTCAATAAGGGAAAGATCGACGAGATGCTCTGGATCGAGGTCGGCCATCCTGAAAAAGCGTATAATGAAGATTATCACCAGTGGTATCAGGATATGATGGCGTATCATGAATTCAAAGATCGCGGCCGGCATGAGATCTGGGACCTGGTTCGCCGCTACAAGCATCTCGGCATTATCAAAGGCTATGTGCTGTACCGTTATGATTATTTCGACGGTGTCCCTTATTCGCCGCCGCGCAAACGGATGGATAAATCCGTGAATGTTGCGACGATGATGGCCGGGTTGCTGGATGCGATCTTGATCGAAGAGGGTCAGCAGACCCGGGCCGAGCAGATGGGGCTCAATATGCTTTTCGATGCACGACGAAGAACCGAGCGCTGGGTGTTTGAAAAACATAAAGATCAACTGAACCGCAAGATGGTTTATCTTGCCGCGCCAAAGGCCCCGAACTGTCGCGGTTTTGCGATGGCGCATAATATACCGCTGGTCGCCGAGCTTAATGAGCCGTTGCCGACTGTTTTGGCATGGCTCGATCCGCCTGCTGCGGCGTTGGGATGGAGTCACGAGCACGAGAATGATCAAATTCGCCTGATCAGTGAATACGGCCATTTTCAGACCGCGTCAAATTGGTGTATTAATCTTCCGCTATTGTCGGCCGGGTCGGAAAAATACAACGTCAAAAAGATCAAGACACTCGATCCGAGAACCATTGATTTTGACGATACCGACCATGCCGTTTCATTTGTTATGTCCGACGGGGACAATTTGCAATGGTACATGGGGGATTTCTTTAAGAGTAAGGATTACTGGGGCAATCCTGATCACGGCAAATTTCCGTTTGGCTGGACAAGCTGCCTGGCATCACTGTCGCAAACCTGTCCCTATACAATCGATCACCTGGTAGATACTCAGCCGCAAGCCACCAGCTTTATTGAATTCGCCGGCGGCTATCATTTTCCAGACCATTTTGCCACTGAAAGGCCCAATCGTGAAGAATTATTACGGGTACATGCGCGGCGAACCTGGAAGAATATGCAGCGGGTTGGAGTTAAGGTTTTCGGGCTTATTTGCGAGGACATCGATAGCCCCAACGCCCTTGAGGCTTACCAAATCTATGCCGAAGAGATGGACGGCATCGTCGGGATAATGGCGATTCAGTACCATCCCTACGAAGGCGGGGATGGCGCAGTGTACTGGGTTAAAAATAAGCGGGGTATTGAAATTCCGGTCGTTACCGCAAAATATGCCATTTGGGCACATCAGAATCGCGGCAATAAAGGGACGCCGGCCCGTGTCGCTCGCATCATTAATGAACATGCGCAGACTTTTCAGCAGGATAATCAGAAACTATTGGCATGGGGAATTGTCCATGCCTGGTCACGTTTTAAGGAATCGCCCGGTAGTGATGAAGATGCCGAAAACGTAAAGGCCGGCGAAAGTGGTCAATGGGGTCTGACACCGGTTAAGTGGTGTGTCGAGCGGATCGATCCAGAAGTCAAGGTCATTTCGCCGGAAGAGTTGCTCTGGCGGATTCGCATGGAGTACAATCCCGAGCAGACCCGACAGGAAATCAAGCGATTCTCAAAGTAATAATGAAATTGGGAAACAATTATCGCTTTATTTAATGAGGGTGGGTTTTCGTTGTTGGAGCCATGGGGGCAATTGGTCCTGGCGGACGTTTTGCCAGAGACCTTTCTTCGTCGCCCGGGCGGCCGACTCGAGCTGCTGATAGGTGTGATAATTGCTATGGCGAAACCGCAGGTCTGCGTAGGCGAAACCTTCCAGCAGTAACTGTTCGTTGAGAAACGTATCATCGGGCAGTTGGACATAGGCCAACAGCCGGCCGTACTTGCCGCGGGTATTGTCCTGCGTATCGAGGAACACGGTTACTTCTTTTCCCATCGCCAGCTCGCGGGCGAATTCGGCCGCTTCTTTTCCGAAATACATCGGGCCGGTGCGAGGATTTTTGGTCTCGGGTGTATCGACACCCAAAAGGCGAATCCGGGTATGGGAATCGTTGCCGTCGGGCACATCGATATCGAGCGTATCGCCGTCAACGACGTGAACAACGGTAAACGTTTGGCCGTGATATTTGGCGAAATCACGCTGCGGCGTCGGTTCAGTGATTTCACGACGGGACTGAAGAACGTGGTAAACGCTCCGGTCAACGCCGATATAAACCGCGACCAATAGAAAGAGCAGGACAAAGATCGCTTTGCGTTTCGTCCTGCTCATTGCGAATCGTATCGGGTTATCGTGTTTTCGGGCCACGATCCGTTATTTGCTGCGTTGTTCGGCGGGCTTGTCCAGTTCGAATGCCATGCAAACGACCTCGAGTGCTTTTTCGGCCTGGGCCTCATCGACGATACAACTGATGCGAATCTCGCTGGTCGTGATCGAGTCAATATTGATCTTCGCCTCAGCCAGTGCCCCGAACATCTTGTCGGCCACGCCGTAATGCGTTCGCATGCCGACGCCGACGATCGAAATCTCGGCGATATCGTCGCGGACGAAAATGTCATCGCAATTGACATCGGTTTTGATGCCTTCGATGACCTCTTTGGCGGCGTCCAGGTCGGCCGTGCCGGTCGTGAATGACAGGTTTGCCTTTTCGGGACTGATCTCGGTCTGGACAATATCGTTGACCACGACTTTGGCCTTGGCCAATTCCGAGAAGATCTTCGCGGCGTTGCCCGGCTGGTTATCCACGCCGATCATACTGAGTTTTGCCATGTTTTTCTGAATGGTTGCTCCGGAAACGACTACATCTTCCATTTGCGGTACCTCGTGTGTAATTAGGGTTCCTTCGATCTCGTCGCTGCTGCTGCGCACGTGGATCGTGACATCGTATTTTTTCCCAAACTCGATCGCGCGGCTGTGCATGACGCCGGCGCCGAGACTGGCCATTTCAAGCATCTCGTCGTAACTGATCTGCTTCATTTTGACGGCTTTCTTGAAGATACGCGGGTCGGTCGTATAGATGCCGTCCACATCGGTATAAATTTCACATTGATTGGCGCCCAGTGCCGCGGCCAGGGCGACCGCACTGGTATCCGAACCGCCGCGGCCGAGCGTAGTGATATTGCCGTCGGCGTCGATGCCCTGAAAGCCCGCGACCAGCACGATTTTGCCGGCATCGAGCTCTTTGTGCATCCGCTCGGCGTCAATACTCTTGATCCGCGCCTTGGTGTGCACGCTGTCAGTGAGCATTCGGATCTGCCCGCCGGTGAAGCTGATCGCTTTATGCCCCATCGCATCGAGCGCCATCGCAAACAACGAAACCGTCTGAATCTCGCCGGTACTCATGAGCTGGTCCATCTCGCGTTTCTGCGGATTGGGATTCAGTTCCAGCGCATCGGCGATCAACTGGTCAGTCTGCTTGCCGCGTGCGGAGGCGACGACCACAACCTGATTTCCGTTTTCGACGGCCTTGATCACCCGCTGGGCTGCGCGGCGGATCTTGGCCGCATCGGCAACGGATGTGCCGCCGTATTTTTGTACGATAATACTCATTGGGTTCCTTTCTTCATCATCTTAAATCTTCAGGAAATATTCCATCAGATCCGATCCCTGTTCGATCATAAAGCCCGACTTTCGGGCGTTTGCTTCGCTGAATTTCTCCTGCAGGATGCCTTTGACATCGGTCCCGGCCATCGCAAAGGGGACCGGTTCGCCGCTGTGGGCGCCGGTGCGGACCGGCGTTGGGTGGTCGGGCAGTACGATGATCCGCCATTGATCGTATTGTTGGATCGCTTCGTGGACCGGCCCGACGATGTGGCGGTCGATCTGCTCGATGGCTTTTTTCTTCATCGGCGCGTTCGAGCCGTGTGAGGCCTCGTCCGGCGCTTCGACATGCACAAAAACGATATCGTGTGTTTGCAGCGCATCGATCGCGGCCTGGGCCTTGCCCGCATAGTTGGTATCGATAAATCCGGTTGCGCCCTCAACCTCGATCAGGTCGAAGCCGATCAGTTTGGAAATGCCGCGGACCAGATCGACGGCCGTGATCGCAGCGCCTTTGAGACCGAATCGTTTTTCGAAAAATTCGAGGATGGTCTTTTTTCCCTGGCCCCAGAGCCAGATCGAACTGACCGGATTTTCACCCAGATCCCGGCGGACGCGGTTAATGTCGTGATTTTCAAAGAGATTCTGCGAACGGGCCATCAGGTCGATCAGGATCTCGGCGTTGCGGCCGCGAGGTAAAATCTTCTCAAACTCGGTTCCGATATGATCGTGCGGCGGGAACGTGCGAACGTCATCGAAATTGTAATCTTTGAAGATCAGCAGGTGCCGGTAGCTGACGCCCGGATAAAAAGCGATCTGCTTGGTGCCGAATGCGTCATTGAGCTCCTTGATGAGTTCGCGGCCCTCTTCGGTCGATATATGGCCAGCGCTGTGGTCGGCCATTTTGTTATCGCTGATCGTTACCAGGTTGCAGCGAAAGACCCAGTCCTTCGGCGAAAAGTGAATGTTCTGGGCGACCGCTTCAATCGGTGCTCGACCGGAGTAGTATTTGTTCGGATCGTATCCCAACAAAGACATCTGGGCGACATCGCTGCCCGGCTCCATCCCCTCGGGGATTGTCTGAACCAGTCCCTGGCGGCCCTCGATACTGATCCGGTCGATATTGGGTGTCTTGGCCGCTTCGAGCGGGGTTTGCCCGTTGAATTCCTCCAGTGGCTCGTCGGCGGCGCCGTCCGGCACGATGATCGCATACTTGGCCATCAGTCCCTGTCCTCCGGGATACTGACGATACGGATGCAGACCGGCTCACCGCAAATGGTATCGAGCGCATCAAGATCTTTGACTGCGGCCGAGACTTTGCTTTGCAGATTCGGGTGGGTCGTGATTACGACCGGCACGGTGTTATCCGGGCCGCGGCCTTCGTGCTGCAGGACGCCGGAGATACTGATCTCGTGGTCAGCGAGGATCTGGCCGATCTGGGCGAAGACGCCAGCCTGGTCTTTGACCGCCAGGCGAACGTAAAAGCGGCTGGACGAATTATCGATTGGTTCGAGCTGTTGGGTGAATTCATCGTGCGGCCGCAATCTGAGTTTTTCGAACGTTTTTTGCGAATTGCCTAAGGCGGTCTCGATGATATCGGCGACGACGGCACTGGCGGTCGGCATCATGCCGGCGCCGCGGCCGTAGAACATCACCTCGCCGACGGCGCTGCCAAACAGGCAGACGGCATTGAACGAACCGCTGACACGGGCCAGCGAGGTATCTTTGGCGATAAAGGACGGGTGCACGCCGAGCAGGATTTTGCCATTTTCGAGGCGCTGACCGATCGCCAGGAGCTTGAGCACATAGCCCATCTCGCCGCCGTAGCGAATATCGTCGATCGAGATCGATTCGATCCCCTCAACATAGACGTCCTCGTAGTCGATCTCGTAGCCGAACGCCATCGCGGACATGATCGCCAGCTTGTGGGCGCTGTCCCCACCGGAAATATCGAGCGTCGGATCGGCTTCGGCGAAGCCCTTGTCCTGGGCTTCTTTCAGCGCGGTCGCGAACGATTCGTTTTTTTCGGTCATGCTCGAGAGGATGTAGTTACAGGTGCCGTTGACGATACCGTACATGCCCTCGACGGTATTGGCCGCCAGGCCGGTTCGGATCGCCGAGATGATCGGAATGCCGCCGGCGCAGCTTGCCTCAAACGCGATGCATTTGTTGTTCTCACGGGCGATGCGGTACAGTTCACTGCCGTGCTCGGCCAGCAGAGCCTTGTTGGCGGTAACGACGTGTTTGCCGGCCGCCAGCAGTTTCGTCTGCAGGTCTTTGGCGAAATCGGTGCCGCCGACCAGTTCGACCGCAATATCGATGGACGCATCGCTGAGCAGCGTATCGAGATCGTCGGTCAGCAGGCCCGCGGGCAGCTTTATCGGGCGTTCGCTGGTGGTGTCCTTATCCACCACGCAGGCCAGCTCCAGCCGCACGCCGATCTTCTCGGCGATTCGGTCCGCATCTTCCAGCAGGATCTTCGCCACGCCGGAACCGACGGTGCCAAACCCCACCAGACCGATTTTAACGGTATGTTCTGACATATTGGTTATCCTTATTCACGCATTCGTAGAAAAGCACGGTTATTTAACCCATTCATCCGCCCTAAGTCAAGTTAAATCAAGCTAATAAATCGTATCAGCGCAGGTGTATGATGAGAAATCCGATGCTGGTATAAACATTGAATATAGATAATATATACGCTATCCTGTAAAGAGGTTATAAGGAGAATCGGATGTCGTCGGTACGCGGTTATTGTCAGTCTATTCAAGAAGGGCGGATGACGCTCGAAAAGGATGAAGCCCATCATCTGGTTCGTGTTCGTCGGCTCGGTGTCGGCGATGCGGTTGAATTATTTGACGGCCGCGGCACCATCGCTCAAGCCGTGATCGACTCAATCGAGGGCAAAACGGTAACCGTCCGTGTTGAAGATATCCAGAAAACCGGCCCAAAACCCGGCCCGCAAATCGTTATCGCAGTCAGTATCGCCAAAGGGGCGCGGTTCGACTGGCTGCTCGCCAAGCTAACCGAATTGGGGATCGATCGAATTTGCCCGGTGATCTTTGAGCGAACGGTCAAGCTGGCCGCCAATCCGAAAGCGCTGGACCGCTGGGGCAAGATCATGATCGAATCGGCCAAGCAGTGCGGCTGCAATATCCTGCCGCAAATCGATACCCCTGCTCAACTTGACGAATTTCTTGAGCAAATCACGGTTCAGCACCCTAACGCGACGATGATTTACGGCGATATCCAGGCTCAGGCGTCTATCCTTAATATAGGGATGAAAACCGATGAAATCATCGCATTAGTTGGCCCGGAAGGCGGATTCACCGAGGCAGAAGCGGTAAAATTCACCCGAATCGGGGCAAAAGCCATCCGGTTAACCGAAACCACGCTTCGCACCGAAACCGCGGCAGTGGCCATCGCTTCGGTTTTATCCATAAAAAAGGATGGCGCTAAAATTTAATCAGAAATTCAAATTTTCACAATCATTTTGTAATTTTCACTATTATGATGTAACCACATATAAGCTATTTTGGAACATTATAATCGGTACAATAGGTATTACCGGAGCATTTTGTTGAATCAGGGAAACGCGAAAAACAGACTGCTATTTGCGCAATATATAAATTTTTGAAAAAAATTATTTTTTTCGGGTTTCACTTGACTTTTTATAAGACGTATGGTATTTTATATAGTATCGGGTAGGTCTGAAGATGAGAGAGGGGCACGTGTGAAACGGTCAGTGCCTGCCCATAGATATAGTCATTGAGGAGAAATTTGGTGATGAAAAAGACGTTCAGGTGGGTTTCAATTTTAGCATATCTTTTATTCATGTCTTCAGTTGTTTTCGGTGGTTTGGAATTTAAAATTACGGCCGATACCGGCAGTATGGGTAATCCAGTGACATCGCTGGCTATCGGCGAGACCGTGACAATGCATGTCTGGGCATGGATAAACGATCCCTGCGGTTACACGGACAATGGACTGGATACGTGGCAGATGGATATCGATGTCAACGCTAATAATGTGTTTGAGATTGTTGACGGCAGTATTGATCTGAAGGCGCCCTCTCCGATCGACACGTTTTTCAGCGGTTTTGATGAAACGTCCCTCAACGATCCGATTACCGGGGAAGTGCGAGAAGTGACAGTGACGCAGGATTTCAGCGGCAGTGCTTCGAATGTGGGTGTCGGCGGCTACAGTGAGATATACGCCTTTGACATCGAAGCCTTGGCAGTCGGTACTGCGGTCATTACCTTGAAAGACGATGGCGGCGGCGTATTTTACGGCGGTTTGGAAAACGGTGAAGAATTCGACAACGATCCGTTGAATACGACAGCGATTGGCGGGGTTGACTTTATTGCGTCTGCATCGGATAATGTGATTACGGTTCTTCCGGAGCCGGCAACGATCGCGCTGCTGGCATTGGGCGGATTTGTGATTCGCTCACGGAAGAAATAAGCAGTTTTTAGTATAGCAAGCTTGGGCTTGGTTGCGCAGGACCCGAAGCGAGGGGGCTGATGGGAAGCGCAGTATATGGTACTCGGGAGAAAACTCAGCGAAAGCAGAGTGGGTAGAGAGAACCCAGGTTTCTTATCGTTTGTGCTGATCTTGGTATTGGCCGCAAGCGCATGTTGCCAACTCACCGACGAGAATGTCCTTGTTCTTGTCAATGAAAACAGTCCGGTCAGCCGCTATATTGCCAGGATGTATCTGGAATATCATCCCGGCGCCCGGCAGTGTGTGTTAAGCGGGTTATTCGACACGTGCAGCTCCAGCGCCGAACCCGCCGATGAGATCATTACCCGCGCCGATTATAACGATCTGATTGCCGATCCGGTTCGCAATTGGCTCGGAGATTCGAATTATCCTGATCGATTATCGCAGATTCGGGTGATCGTCACAACGGCCGGGATGCCGTACCGTATCGAGGATACGACCTATTCGAACGCGATTTACCCGGCCGGGTCGAACCCGACAACCGTCGTTTCTCAGGAATCCTCGATCGATGCCGCTTCGGTGGAATCGGAACTCACCTGCCTGTGGTACAGCGACACCGGCAGCGATCCGTTTGGAATCCGAAACCGCATGGTCAACCCCTATCAGGGATATCGCGGCAGCAGTGTCATGCTGTTCGAAAAAGCCGTTCCGGGAACGAAGACCTTTAACTGGACATTAGGCTGTTCGCAATTATCGCCGCTGGTGGAAAATCCCCTGATGGAAGGCGATCCGCCGAATCCCCGGTATTATATATACGGTACACGTAATCGCAGTTTTCATGTTGGCGATATGTACCTGGTATGCCGGCTGGACGGGCCGAAAAAACAGGGTCCATTTGCCTTTCAGGCGATTTTCGCCGTCCGGGCGATGCTGGAACGGGCATTTCGGGCGTCGCATCCGTATTACGGAGTGAATCCGGCCCAGGCGGTCGCGGTCTTTGACGATTCGCCGTTGTGTGTGGATAATTATGATCGCAACCGGACCTATAACTTAAATTCAAACGTCAATTACTGGCAATACGATACGTGTGAAAATCAACCGCCGGATTGTCCGGATCCGCGGATCGAAGAAGACTACATTGAAGGATTCCGGCAGCTCACCGCACTGGATGCGGATGATATATTGAATATCGGTGCATTGGCTGTACCGGACGGTAATGTGTGCGTGATGCTGGATCGACGGGGTCATACACAAACAACCCAGACGGATCTCGACGATTACATGTACAGCAATCCTGACCGCGATCCGTATCAAGGGATCATTGCACTGGCGACCTATGGGGTGAATTGTGACGAGTATCGCCCGAGCAATTATCTGTTAACCGGCGGGCCCGGAGGGGGCCCGTTATTTAATCTGGTAAACGGTGCGGTATTTACCTCGATTGAGAGTTTCAACGGGGTGACTATGTTCAGCGATGTCAATACGCTCAGCGTCGCACAGGGCAAGCTGGTTGATTTTATTTCGATCGGCGGTGCCGGGGCGATCGGTCATATCTTCGAGCCGCAGCCGGACGCAGCCATCGATAATGAATTTCTGATTTATAATCTGTTGGCCGACGCAGATAGCAATGGCGTTGCCGATCTGACATTTGCCGAGGCGGCCTATAGCGCGATCCCCTATCTAAGCTGGTCGGAGGTCGTGATCGGCGATCCGTTAATGCAAATTCAATATGCAAACGGCGGCCCCGCATGGATTAAAAATGCCGGTGATATCAATCGTGACGGAAAAATCAATATAAAGGATTATTACCAGCTCAAACAGCATTATGGCGGTGAATTGAATACTGCAGATCCACAGGAATTCGATTTATACGATGATATGTGCGATTTGAATGAGGATGGCAAGATCAACATCAAAGATGTGCATCTTTTTAAACAGGCATTTTAAAAAAAAAATTGAAAAATTTTTGTTTTTTTACTTGACAAGTGAACGAAAGACCCATTATATTATAGGACAATAGAATAGAGGAGAGGGTTATTCACCTCCGTACCGCCCTCGAAAATGAACTGGAGTAGGGAATTTATGCAAGGAAGAGGAGGACAGGAAGATGGTAGAGAAGAGAGTAGTAACGGCAGCGTTGCTGTGTATGCTGTTGGTCTTTTCATTTCAAAGTGCTTCTGCGATTACCTATGTCAAGGAAATTCAATTAATGCTATGGGATGTCCAGTTTTATCAGGGCAATCCGCAAGCGTTTATTTTGGAAGATTCCTGGCTTGGGGGCCCGGCCGAAATTGATGAGTATGGTTCTTCGGGCTTGAGCACGGTTGATAACCCCACTGGCTATGAATATGGCCTTCGCGGATTTATCGAGATCGAGCAGTGTGACCTGGTGTCATCCGGAACCCTTTCAGACGGACGTGCAACCGGAACCTTTGAAGGCGGCGCGTTATTGACGATCAAAGGCGATCTTTGGAAGAAGAGCAACCCCGGCAACTTGTATGTGGATGACGCCAATATCCTGGTCGCGCGGATGTATAATGAAAACTGGGATCTGACGGAGCAGTTCTGGTCGGGATCCAATGATGTGCGATGCGATCCGAGATTCGACATTATCGGCGGTGCTCTGTTTACAGGTGCCGGCCCCGAACAGTTGGTTCTGAGCGATTTTGAAGCACTCTTTACATTCGTCAGCAGCGGCGTGGATACATTTGGAAGTAACGATTATGCCACGACAGAAAGCCCAACGATGCAAATTACCGAAATACCCGAACCGGCGACACTGATGCTATTGACGTTTGGCAGTGTCGGGTTAGCGTTCAGCAGGAAGAAAAGAAAAACGTCATAAACATTTTTATTGAGGAGGTAGTGATGATGAACAAATTGTTAGGAGTGGGCTGTATCTTGTTTCTGCTTTCAGTCCCGTGTTTTGCCGATGTCAATATGGTGAATATTTACCTCGTGCAGAACCTTGGTTGCCAGGGAGACTTCACGGCCAGCGCCAATCCGGCTCCGGACGAAGGGTCACTGGTCTGGTCCGGCGGCCAGAAGGCCAAAGTGTATTTTGATGATGCACCGTACCGCGATTACCTGATCGTCGATGTCGCTGCGACATGGGACGATTGTACGGACCTGTCATCGAGCGGCACCGCCAAGGCATCTTTCGCCACCGGTACCTTTACCATTACGCTCACCGGTGACACAGATCCGAATGACAATGGCGTGATTACGGGGTCGCTGTATTCCGGCTGGGATTATCTGGAAGAGGAATTATCTGCCGGCACGTTAGCGGGTAGAGCATGTGTTCGAATCGATTCGTTTTATCTGGAAGTTGCGGGCGATGACAGCTATTCGTGGATGGGCGGTGTCGGCGATCGGGCCGGGCTGACCTCCAGTACCAGTCTGCTCAATGACATCACGGATTATCAGAGCGACTGGAGTTCGGATAACGTCATCGTTACACTGAAAGCCGATGAAAGCGGGATTCCCGAACCGGCAACGATGCTGCTGCTGGGATTGGGCTCGCGGGCACTGGCCAGACGTAAACGATAATTCGCGAATAATATAACCACAAAGCAATCTTTGCAATATCAGATTGGTTGTGTGGGTGATGAGAAGAAACAGGAATGGGCTGCGGGTCAAGCTGCTTGCAGCCTCGTTTCTTTTAAAACAAGCCGAATTTTAATCAATCAAGAATTGACCTTTCCTGCAGACCTCTCTATAATACCGCTTTCGTATTGTTTTTCAGGAGTGTTCCATGGCCAAAAAGAAGTCGTTATGTGATAAGTGCACCGGCTTGTGCTGCCAGTATTTTGCATTACCGATCGAAACGCCGGAAGATAAAGAGGATTATGACGATATTCGCTGGTACCTTTGCCATAAAGATATCACGGTCTTTGTCGAGGACGGCGATTGGTACATCAACGTTAAAAATGTCTGCCGCCATCTCGATAAGCATACCTATCGCTGCCGGATGTATAAAAACAGACCGCGCATCTGTCGCGGTTATACGACCAAAGACTGCGATCTGACCGAAGGTGAATACGATTACGAGTTGCATTTTACCGATGATAAGCAGATGGAAGAATACATCCGTATTAAATTCGGCAACAACAAGACCGAAAAGCAAAAAAGCCGCAAAAAGCGAAAGAAGAAACGATGAAAATTCCATCGGTCAAGGGCACACGGGATTTCTATCCGTTAGAAATGGCGGTTCGCAATTTTATTGTCGATGGTTGGAAGGCCGCATCGATCCGAAACGGATTCGAGGAGTATGACGGGCCGATTTTTGAATATCTGGATATGTATCGGATCAAAAGCGGCGATGAGATTGTCGAGCAGTTGTTCAATCTGACCGATCGCGGCGGCCGTGAACTGGCGATCCGCCCGGAGATTACCCCGACCCTTGCACGGATGGTCAATCAGCGAATCAATGCCCTGGCCAAGCCGATCAAGTGGTTTTCGGTGCCGCGGTTATGCCGTGCGGAACGGCCGCAAAAAGGCCGGCTGCGCGAATTTTTCCAGTGGAATGTGGATATCATGGGCGTTGATGATGTGCTGGCGGATGCGGAAACGATATTCTGTGCGGTGGATTATCTGCGGCAGGTCGGCCTGACACAGGACGATATTGTGGTCAAAATATCCAGCCGAAAAATGCTGGCGGCCCTTTTGCAAAGCATCGGGATCGCACCATCGCAACTGGACCCGTTGTATGCCGTGTTGGATAAGAAAAATAAAATCCCCGCGGAGTCATTCGAACAGGTGCTGGCCGAAACGATCTCAGATTCAAAACAGCGACAAAAGGTGGGCGACTTAATGGCCGTCACATCAATCGATGCACTTGGGTCGTTCGTGTCGAATTGTGAAACATCACAAGCCGGTATCGACGAGTTGAAGCGACTTTTCAAATTATTGGATGTCATGGGGATTGGCGGCTTTTGCGAATTTGATATCGGTATTGTACGGGGGCTGGCCTATTATACGGGGATTGTTTATGAGATCTTCGACAAGGCCGGTCAGCTTCGCGCGATCGGCGGCGGGGGACGATACGATAATCTGCTCAAACAATTCGGCGGGCCGGGCATCTCGGCCACGGGCTTCGGGATCGGTGATTGTGTGCTCGCGATCCTGCTGGAGGAAAAGGGATTGTTGAAACCCGATGCGATGTCTAAAACGATCGATTACTATGTGGCCCATGTCAGCGAAGAATATCTGCCCCGGACGATCGAGATCGCCATGCAGTTGCGTCAAAAAGGCCGCTGTACAGAATTTTCGTATAAATCCACCGGATTAGGCAAACAGCTCAAGGCCGCATCGGCCATGAATGCCGCCCACTGCGTGATTGTGGGAGAGGAAATCGAAAACGACCAGATCGTTCTGAAAAATATGGCTGAGGGCGAGCAAAAAACAGTGGATTTATCCCGTTTTTTGGCGGAAATTTAAGTATTCTGATTGAGTTTTTATTTTTTATACCATTCTCGTTGCCATTTATCCCTGATTTTAGTATACTAAACTCAGCCGTTGAGTTTTTTAGAGCGTCTAATAACATGAGTTTTTAGATCGAAAGCGAGCGATTTTTCGATCCGGTAAGGCGACGAGGACAAAATCGCCACAGGCGTAGCCAAAGCTACGTCGAGGACGATTTTGGGCTCGACAACGCCGCCGGGCGGAAAATAAGCCGCTTGAATCTAAAGTCATTTTGTTAGCCGCGCTTAGATTCAGAGAGACTTTGAGTGAAATGTCAGATGCACAGAGATTGTTCTATGTTGTATGAGCGTGCGTTTCATGCGTGGCTGGTGGAAAACCAGTTCAAGTTTATCTATGTCGATGAAACGAAACGCTCGGTATTCGGTCGGGCGAAGATCAAAAGTTTTGATTTTCTGGTGTACCGGCCGGACGAATCGCTGGTGCTGGTCGAATTAAAGGGCCGCCTGTTTAAGGGGAATAGCCTCGAGAAGATGAGAAATCTCGAATGCTGGGTCACCCTCGAAGACGTAGAAGGGTTGATCAAGTGGCAGGAGATTTTCGGGCCCGAGCATACCGCTGCGGTTGTCTTTGCATACCGAATCGAACAGGTCGATGCCGACCTGGATGGGGCACAAGCGTTTGTTTATGATAACCAACGATTTGTCTTCTTTGTGATCAGAATCGAAGACTATCTCAAATCCATGAAATCACGAAGCCCTAAATGGCAAACCGTTACCTTGCCAGCTGATGAATTTCGCGCGTTAGTATTACCTGTTCGTGAAATTCTCGTATGATTCGCCTTCTTTTGTTGCATTCAAATCGTGTTTGTGCGCTATCCTGCAGCGGAACACAGTAGAAAAATATCTCAATCCCGTGTATAGTTAGAATATGCGTATCATTGCCGGATCAAAACGTTCGTTGAAGCTGGCCGGCCCGCCGGGCAGCGTGTCTCGCCCGATCATCGACCGGGTCAAGGAGTCGCTCTTTAGTGTGCTCTACGGTTACGATATGCCCGAAGATAAAGTGGTTGCGGATATATTCAGCGGTGCCGGTTCGCTGGGATTGGAGGCGTTAAGCCGCGGTGCTGCGTTTGTGTTATTTGTGGAACAGGACGCCGCGGTGTTTCAAACGCTGCGTAAAAACATCCAAACGTGCGGATTTGAGGATCGCTGCAAGGTTTTGCGAACCAATGCGTTCAGCACCGGCGCCCCCGTAGAAAACAGGTCCTATGACCTGGTTTTCGTAGATCCGCCTTATGTCGAAACGGAGGATATATCGGCCCAATCGCCGCTGTCACGATTGTTCGCTATTTTGGAGGACCAGGTCACCAAACATGCTTTGGTGGTCGTTCGTACACATAAACGTATCCAGCCTTTGGACCGCTATGGGAATTTTGGAGTTGACCAGCGGCGTCATTGGGGGACAATGAACATTACGTTTTTTAAAAGAACCGATGGATAATAAAAAAGCAGCCATAGAGATCATCAAACGCCTGCACGGCAGCGGGTATGAGGCCCTGCTGGCGGGCGGGTGTGTGCGCGATATGCTGTTGGGACGGGCGGCCAAGGATTACGATGTCGCCACCAGCGCCGAGCCGATCCATGTCATACGCCTGTTCAAAAAGACCATTAAAGTCGGTGCGCATTTTGGCGTGGTGATCGTCATCATGGGCGATCAGCAGGTGGAAGTGGCGACTTTTCGAAGTGAATTCGGTTATGAAGACGGGCGACACCCGGATAAGGTTGAATTTGTTTGCGCCGAAGAGGACGCATTGCGGCGCGACTTTACCATCAACGGGATGTTCTACGATCCGCTGCAAGAAAAAGTGATCGATTATGTCGGCGGCCAAAAAGACCTCAAGGCCGGTTTGGTCCGAACGATCGGTGATCCGAATGAACGGTTCGGCGAAGATTATCTGAGAATGCTCCGGGCGGTAAGGTTTTCGACACAATTGGAGTTTCCCATCGAGCCGAATACCTGGAAGGCGATCATTGAACATGCCGGGCAAATCGTCCATATCAGCGGCGAACGCAAGCAGATGGAGATCGAGTCAATACTTACCGATCCGCATCGGGCCAAAGGGGCCGCCATGCTGATCAAAAGCAAACTCGCCGAAGTGATTTTTCCGGAATTTGTCGGCCCGAATGCCAAATTTGCGATTAAGGTGCTCAGTCAGTTGAAAAAGAAAGTCAGCTTTGCATTGGCGATTGCCGCCTTGTTCAGTGGTTTTGAGACGAAGGTGGCCATGAAGCAGTGTGTGGTGTTGAGATTAAGCCGGGCCTGCAATAAACAGATCAAGTTCCTGCTGTCTCACCGGGGTTATTTACTCAAAGAAAAGATGACTTTAGCCGAACTTCGCAAGATCGTCTCTGAACCGTATTTTGAGGAGCTTTTTGAGTTGCAGCGGGCGATCCAGGATGCTACGTACGGCAAAGGCAAGAATAACCAGGCATTGGTCCAAATGCGAAAACGGATCAATGAACTGGGGGATCTGGAAATGAAACCGAAACCGCTGCTCAACGGCCATGATCTGATCGCACTGGGTGCGCTGCCCGGGCCGATGGTCGGTCAGTTGGCCGAGGAATTGTATATCGCTCAGCTTGACGGCCAAATCCGGGATAAACAGCAGGCACAGCAATGGGCGGAGCAGTGGCTTGAAAAACGATTGAAACGATTAGGGGATACCTGGGCAGGTCAGCGATGAGAGAATTCAGCTTATTGGTCAAACCGTCCGGTTCGGATTGCAATCTGGACTGTACGTATTGCTTTTACAAATGTCGGCCATCGGAGATTGGTACGGGCCGTCAGCGTATGAGCGATGACGTACTCGAGCGGATGACCAAAGATTATCTGTCCTTGCGGCTGAACGTCTCCAGTTTTGCCTGGCAGGGTGGCGAGCCGACACTGATGGGCCTGAATTTTTATAAAAAGGCAGTGGAGCTTCAAAAGCGATATGCCGCCGAGGGGCAGATCGTGTCCAATGCCCTGCAAACCAACGGCGTTGTGCTTAATGAAAAATGGTGCCGTTTTCTGGCCGCGCATCAGTTTCTGGTGGGGATCAGTATCGACGGGCCGAAACAATATCACGATCACTATCGGCTCGATCTGGCCGGTAAGCCGACGTTTGACCGGGTGATGCGGGGGATCGAAAACTGCAAGCAATTTCATGTCGAATACAACACCCTGACGCTGCTCAATGATGTGAACGTCCGCCACCCCGATGCGCTGATGGACTTTTTTGTCGAAAACGATATTTTCTATCTTCAGTTTATTCCCTGTCTCGAGTTGGATCCGAAAACGCGTGAGGTGGCCGGTTTCTCCATTACTCCCGAACAGTACGGCCATTTTCTGTGCAGGATTTTCGACCGTTGGTACGAACTGGGTTCGGATAGACCCAGTATCCGCGATTTCGATTCGATCCTCTCCTGGTGTGTTCAGGGACACCATACGATCTGTACGTTTGAAAGGCAGTGCAGCGGATATGTCGTGATCGAGCATACCGGCGATGCCTATTGCTGCGATTTTTTCGTTAAGCCGCAGTGGCACCTGGGTAATATCATGGACACACCGATCGCGGAATTGGCGAACAGCCCGAAAAAGCGGGCGTTTGCCCGGCTGAAAAAAAATCTGTGCCATCAGTGCCTGCTGTGCCGACATTTGCAGGTGTGCCGCGGCGGGTGTATGAAAGATCGTGCCCCGTTTGATGAAAAAAATTACGGTACCCAAAGCTATTTTTGCGAGGCGTATCGTCAATTTTTCGATTATACGATGCCGCGATTTATGCAATTGGCGGCCGATATCAAGGCCGAACATGAATCGTCTTGACCGTATTTGAAGGGAGGTTTACGGATGAGTTTGAGCGATAAGGTGTCGGATTTTTCGATCCGGCACTATAAGATGATCACTGTGATCATGGTGCTGTTCACCGTGATCACCGGCGCATTGATCCCCATGATCAAGGTGGATACGGACCCGGAGAACATGCTCGCCGAGGATGAGCCGGTTCGCGTGTTCCATGACCACACCAAAGAAGAATTTACACTCAGCGATATTGTGGTACTGGGCATCGTCAATACCACTGATCCGAACGGTGTTTTTAATGCCCGGACACTTCAAAAAGTGTATGAATTGACGGAATTTTCAAGAACACTACGCTGGCCCAATCCACAAGACCCCAACAAGCAGATTGGTGTGATCGAGGTCGATCTGATGGCGCCGTCAACAGTCGATCATATTGGCCAGGGCGGACCGGGTGAGGTAACATTCGAATGGCTGATGAATCAGCCGCCCCAAACGGATGCCGAGGCCTATGAAATCAAACAAAAGGCCATGAGCAATCCGCTGCTGCGCGATACGATCATCGCCGGTGACGGCAAGGCAATCGCCTTGTATCTGCCGCTGACCAGCAAGGACCTCAGCTATCGGGTTTATACACAGTTGCGTGAGAAGATCGACACGTTCGACGGCAGCGAAGCATATCATATCACCGGCCTGCCGGTGGCTGAAGATACATTCGGCGTGGAAATGTTTGTGCAGATGGCAATCTCGGCGCCGCTGGCGATGCTGGTGATCTTTATCCTGATGCTGATCTTTTTCCGCAAACTGGTCCTGATCATCTCGCCGATGATTATCGCGATGGTCTCGGTGATCTCCACGATGGGGCTGTTGATCGGTTTCGGATTCCCGGTCCATATCATGAGTTCGATGATCCCGATCTTCCTGATGCCGATTGCAGTCGTCGATTCGATCCATATCTTGTCGGAATTTTTCGACCGCTACACGAATGAAAAAGGCAGAGCAGAGACGATCCGGGAAGTCATCGGTTCCTTATTTGTGCCGATGTTATATACGTCACTGACCTCGGCGGCCGGATTTGCCTCGCTGGCATTGACGCCTATCCCGCCGGTGCAGGTGTTCGGCATCTTCGTTGCGCTGGGAATCATGCTGGCGTGGCTGTTTACCGTTACCTTTGTGCCGGCCTATACGATGATGATCCCGGAGAAATCACTTGCTCATTTCGGGCTGGCTGCCGTACACGATACAAAACAGAGCCTGCTAGTGCGGCTGCTGCATCGCGCCGGAAAGCTGACCTACGATCGCGCCAAATGGATACTGGCCCTGGCGTTACTGCTGATCGCCGTGTCGATCTACGGAATTACCCGCATTGAGATCAACGACAATCCGGTCAAGTGGTTCTCCAAAAGTCATCCGATCCGCCAGGCGGACATTGCCTTGAACGCCCATTTTGCCGGAACCTATATGGCCTATCTGGTTCTTGAAGACGCCTCCGGCGAACAAGTCACCAACGATTATGTCGATGATCTGCGGAACCGGTTGCTGGATAAATTCATGGATTCGCAAAAAGGCGATGCCGATATACCGCCGTCGGTTTCCAAAGTCGAACAGGATCTGCTGGACACCGCAGACATGGATATGAACAAACCGCAGTTTCTCGACACCATGATCGACACGATTGACCGGCAAATGGCTTCGGCCGATGACCAATCGTTTGATTTGCTATACGATTTGATGAACTTTTTTGAACTGGAAAAGGAACGGATCAAAATCTTCAAACAACCGCAGGTCTTGCGCTATATCGTCGAACTTGAAAATTACCTTGACGAATTAAAAGTCGTCGGCAAGGTCAATTCGGTTGCCGATGTGGTGCGTAAAGTCCATCAGGAACTGATCGACGGGAAAAAAGAAAACTATCGCATCCCCGATTCCGCCGGTGTGATCGCCGAAAGTCTGCTGCAATTTCAAAACAGTCATAATCCCGATGACCTGTGGCATTTTGTAACACCGGATTATGGCAAAGCCAACTTGTGGCTGCAGTTAAGCAGCGGCGACAACAAGGATATGGAACAAGTCGTAAAGGCGGTGGACCGGTTCTTTTCACAAAACAAGCCGCCGGTTCCGATCACTCACCGGTGGGCCGGGCTGACCTATATCAATACGGTCTGGCAGGATAAGATGGTCTGGGGGATGCTGCAGGCCTTTCTGGGATCGTTTCTGATCGTCTTTATCATGATGTCGATTCTGTTCCGCTCGCCTTTGTGGGGATTGGTATGCATGGTCCCGCTGACGATCACGATCGCGTTAATTTACGGGGTGATCGGGCTGGTCGGCAAGGATTACGATATGCCGGTCGCAGTCCTCAGCGCATTAACATTGGGGATGGCGGTCGATTTTGCGATCCATTTTCTCGAACGGGCCCGCATGGCCTATATCGAAAAGGGGTCGTGGCAAAGCGCCGCGGACGAGATGTTCGGCGAACCGGCCCGAGCCATCAGCCGCAATGTCCTGGTTATTTCGGTCGGCTTTCTGCCGTTGTTGGCGGCTCCCTTGATCCCGTATAAAACCGTGGGATTTTTGCTCTGTGCGATCATGGTGCTCTCCGGCACGATCACGTTGATGATCCTGCCGGCGATCCTGAGAGTGGGCGAAAAACCCCTGTTCAAATCTGTCAAGGAACCGCTTTCGCCAACCTGCAACTGTGTTTTTTGTATCATTATTTCAATCAGTGGTGTTGCACTGGTGGCATTGAATCTGCACCAGTTTGCGGTAACCGGATGGACCAAATTGGCATGGTTCAGCGGGGTGGCGATTGTTATTTCGGCGGTGATATGCAGTATGTACTCTCGGCGTCGGGCTTGCAAAAAAACCTCAGATCAGTACAATCAGTAAGCATAAGTGTAACATTCGTTATGTGAAAGTGAGGTGTTCAATGCGATATACCGTTTTTTCAATTCTGTTGATCATGGCTGCTGCTGGTTTCGCTCAGGAATCCAATGAGGCACAATCCGAAATTCCCGATATCAATACGATTGTCAATAAAGCCAATATTATGGCTTACTACCAGGGTAAGGACGGTAAAGCCTCGGTCAAAATGGTGATCACCGACAAACAGGGCCGCGTGCGCAATCGCGAATTTAACATCCTGCGAAAAGACGAGGCCGACGGCGGCGATCAGTATTACTTTGTGTATTTTCAGCGTCCGGCCGATGTGCGAAAAATGGTCTTTATGGTGCACAAGCATGCCGGGATGGAACAGGACGACGATCGCTGGTTATACTTGCCGAGCCTCGATCTGGTCAAGCGGATCGCGGCCGGCGATAAGCGCACCAGCTTTGTCGGGTCGGATTATCTCTATGAAGATGTTTCCGGCCGCAGCCTCGATGCCGACACCCATACCCTGGATAAAGTGACCGACACACAATTCATTGTTCGAAACGAACCGAAGAAGCCGGAGAATGTCAAATTCAAATACTATACCGTTGCCATTGATCGTAAAACGTTTATGCCCGTCAGGATGGAATACTTCGACGAGAATAACACCCTTTACCGAACCATCGAATCGGCGGATATCAAAGAGATACAAGGCTATCCCACCGTAACCAAGGCAATCGTCAAAGACCTGAAATCCGAAAGCACTACTGAGATGACATTCGGCGATATTCAATATGATATCGGTCTGGATGATGACATTTTTACCGAACGGTATCTGCGTCGGCCCCCGCGTGAGGCCATTCGATAAGGAAAGATAATAATTGCGATAAATAAAAATGAGCAACAGATATATCAACACGCGAGTACCCGTTTTTCTCCGGGTTATGAAAAATTAAAGTGCGCTATATAAGCAATTATCGCTTATAACCACATGAGAGAATTTATGATAAATTTTAATACATTGAGTGACGTTTTTTAATGTTTTTGTGATAGCCAGGCACCTTATATTATTTACTAAAAAATCTGTGCGTCGATCAGGATTTTGATGCCGATGCCGATCAGTATCAGCCCGGCGATAATTTCAATGCGATTTTCAAAGAGGTGCCCGAAATGTTTGCCCAGATAAGCCCCCAGCAGACACATGACAAAGGTGACCAGGCCAATGATCGTTACCGCCAACCATACATTCTCACCCAAAATCGAAAGGGTAATCCCAACGGCCAACGCGTCGATACTGGTGGCGACCGCCAGTGTCAACAGGATCCCCCAATGCATCGGATCTTTTTCTTCGACGTGTTTGAGTTGAAAGGATTCATAGATCATTTTTATTCCGATGATGCTCAACAGGCCAAAAGCGATCCAATGATCCACCGCCTGAACATGCTGGCGGAACGAAGTGCCGGCCAGCCATCCGACGATCGGCATCAGAAATTGGAACAGGCCAAACAGAAAGGCCATCCGAAAAGCATGCTGAAGACGCATATGTTTGGATACGGCACCGCTGGCTATAGAGACTGAAAATGCGTCCATGGCGAGGCCGGCGGCAATGATAAGTAACGTTAAAATACTCATGCCTGCAGAAAATTATAACAATCCCAGTTTTTCGCCTTCCTCATAAAGATCATACTGTTTCATTTTCTTAAACAGCGTTGTTCGATTAATCTTTAATGCGGCCGCAGTCTTTTGACGATTCCAATGATAAGCGGCCAGGGCTTGACGAATAATATTTTTTTCCGGTTCGGCCAGCGCTTCTTTAAGACTTTTCACGGGCTCAAACGAAGCAGAAGATGCTGGGGTTTGCTGACGAATCACATCGGGCAGATCCTCTGTATCGATGGTTTTGCCTTTGCTTAACAAAGCGGCCCGCTCAATGACATTTTCCAATTCCCGCACATTGCCCGGCCAGGGATATTGTTCGAGCTGTTCCATGGCGTCATCGGTGAAGCCCAGTTTGACTTTATGATGCTGGGTACTGTAGTGTTTGAGAAAATGGTCAGCCAGCAGAGGGATATCGCCAATCCGTTCATTCAAAGGCGGCAGATCAATCGCTACCACATTAATGCGATAGTATAAATCTTCGCGGAATTGGCCTTTTTCCACCAGTTTTTTCAGGTCCCGATTCGTTGCCAAAATGATTCGCGTATCGACCGTGATGGTTTTGTTGCTGCCGACCGGTTCAAAGGCCCGATCCTGAAGCACACGCAATAATTTGACCTCGAGAGCGGGGGAGGCGTTCGATATCTCATCCAGAAATATAGTTCCGCCGTCGGCTGCACGAAATTTTCCTTCTTTGTGGCTAACTGCACCGGTAAACGCCCCTTTGACATGACCGAACAACTCACTTTCGAGCAGAGTTTCCGGCAGGGCACCGCAACTGACCTCCACAAACGGTCGATGCCGTCGGCCGGACAGGTGATGGATGATCCGGGCCAGCATACTTTTGCCAGTTCCGGACTGGCCGGTCATCAAAATAGTGGTTTTACTGTCAGCGACAGCCTGAATCAGGTCGAAAATGCGGGCCATTTTATAGTCATGGCTCATAAAATTTTCGAGGCTGTATTTTCGATCGAGTTGACTGCGCAGGTTTTCATTTTCACTCATCAGGTTTTGTTGCTGCAAAGCGCGACTAACGGACAGCCGCAGTTCGTCATCCACAATCGGTTTAGTCAGATAATCGTATGCCCCGCGTTTAATGGACTGAACAGCGCTTTCAATGGATCCATAACCGGTGATAATAATGACGACAGTCTGCGGGAAATTGTCTTTGATCATGTCCATCAGGTCAAAACCGTTGCCGTCAGGCAATCTGACATCTGTCAGCACCAAATTGTAGCTGTTCAATTGAAGTTCTTTCACCGCGTTGCGATATGAATTGGCTTCGGCAACCTCAAATCCTTCTTTTCGGAGAAAATCACACAGGGATTTGAGAATCACTGTATCGTCATCGACAACCAGGATGCTTTTGGAAGTATCTGTCATTTTTGGCCTTACACAAGATAAAGGTTTATTTGTTTAAGATATACAACTCAAATGAGATGATGTCAAGCAGGTTGTTGAAAAAAAACAACACGGCTTTGTTTTACGATATTGGGCCTTTCCATTCGCCCTCGAAGACTTCTTCTGCCGGTCCGGTCATATAGATACAATCATCCTCTTGAGACCAGTTAAGCTGTAGATTTCCGCCCGGCAGATGGGCCAGAGCCGCCCGTTCTCCCTTTCCGGTAAGCACTGTTGCAACCAAACAGGCACATGCCCCCGTGCCGCAGGCTTGGGTAATTCCGCTGCCGCGTTCCCAGGTGATCATATCGAATTCATCGGGCCTAACCGGTTTGACAAAATGAACGTTGGTACGGGCGGGGAACAATTCATGGTTTTCGATAACCGGGCCGGTTTTGCAAAGATCAATATTATCCAGATTTTCGGCGAAAAAGACGGCATGTGGATTGCCCATTGAGACACAGGTCATTTGCATTGTCTGTTCGCCGATCTGAAGGGATTCGTTTACCACGCGTTCTTTTTCGATTCGAACCGGTATATCCGGACCATTAAGAATTGGCCGGCCCATATTAACACAGATTGCCACAACATTGTCGCGGTCGTCGGCATAAATCCCAACCCGAAGGACGCCTTTGAGTGTTTCAATGGATAAAGAGACCGGGCAGGGGGCTTGACCGGGAACAGCCAGCGCGTCGCCGATTTTCGCTAACCGTCTGTCGTAGGCGAATTTGGCGACACAACGAATTCCATTGCCGCACATCTCGGCTTCGCTGCCGTCGGCATTGAACATACGCATTCGAACATCGGCCTTATCCGAGCGACAGACCAGGATCAGGCCGTCCGAACCGACACCGGTATGCCGATCGCTGATGATCGGGGCCAGCGAGGACGGATTTTCCACCTCCTGTTCAAAGCAATTGACATAGACATAGTCGTTGCCCGTTCCCTGCATTTTAGTAAATTTCATCGTCACACCTCAAAAAGTGTATTGTACAACAAAGCCAAACCTTCGTAAAGTGTCGATAAGTGAAATGAAACTGATTTTCAGCCTGGATTACTCGTGTACCGAAAACTCTTTTTTTCGGGTATTGAGCTGTGCCTTAAGGCGGGCGACGATCGACGAATGCATTTGGGATACGCGGGATTCGGAAAGATCCAGTGTTGCCCCGATTTCTTTCATGGTCATTTCTTCGTAATAATACAGGATGATAATCAGTCGCTCGGCTCGCGTCAGTCCTTTGGTTAAGAGGTTTTTCAGATCTCGTTTCTGGGCCTCGATCAAAGGATCCTGACTACGGTCATCTTTTAAGACATCGATTTCGCGAATATCTTTATCACCGTTATTGTCGCCTAATTGACCATCCAGAGAGATCAACCCGACCGCTTGGGCATCTTTTTGCAGCCGATCAAATTCTTTGGGAGGCAGATTCAGTTCTTTGGCGGTCTCTTTATCGGTTGGTTTGCGTCCTAATTCACTTTCCAGCGACTGCGTTGCCCGGGATAGTTGATGTGCCCGCGCGCGTACCAGGCGGGGGACCCAGTCCATATTTCGAAGCTCGTCCAGAATCGACCCGCGAATACGCGGCGAACAATACGTTTCAAACTTGACGCCTCGTTCCGGATCGAATGCATCGATCGCATCCATCAGACCGAATGTTCCGGCACTGATCAGGTCGTCCACATCGACTTTATCGGGGAGTTTGGTATAAAGCCGTTCCGCCGTATATTTGACAATATACATATAATGTTCAAGCAGTTGATTGCGGCTTTGAACATCGTGATTTTTGTGGAATTGTTCCCAAACAGGGACAATATCTTTTACCTGTTTGGTTTTAAACGAATTTCTGCGTCCGCGTTTGGCTTTAGAGGCAGTTGCCATGTGCTTTCACCGACCTTTCCGAATTTATCGGACGAAACGCGATGTCCGAATAGTCTTTGTCCATATACTTCTTTATCGGTACATTTAGCTTGAACTTTAGAAAAACCAATCGACTACCTTTCTGAAAAATCCAGGGTTTGCCGATTCGGCCGAATTGTTTCTGCCAAGCTGTGCGGCCAACGCGGCAAGGCGATTTGTTATCCGGGCTTTGGGAAAATCCAGAACCACGGGTTTGCGATGTCGCACGGACAACGGTACTTTATCGTCTCGCAGTAAAATTGCGCCTTCGTACACATCGAGATTGAGAAATCGCCGCGCAACGTTTGCGATTTGACGATACACGCGTTTGCCTTCGGCGATTGTATCTGCCATATTCACAATCAGACTAATGCGGCCCTTGTAATGCGACGATGCGAGCACTTTGATCATCGCATAAGCATCCGTCATCGCAGTGGCTTCGGGCGTGGTCACCACCAGCGTATGGTCCGAGAATAAGCAAAATCCGATGACAGAATGAGAAATACCGGCCGCGGTATCGATAATGATTGCGTCGCGATCACACTGGAGTTCGGACAGCTCGTGAATTAACCGCTGGCGCTGAAAGTTACCTAAGTTGGCCAGTTCTTCGAATCCGGAAGCGCCGCAAATCATTTCAAGGCCGTAAGGCCCGGTTTGAATGATCTCCGGCAGGGATTTATGCCCCTGGATGAAATGGATAATATTATAAGGACTGTGAGTGCCCATGAGTACATCCATGTTGCCCAGCGACAGGTCGGCATCGAATAAAAGAATCCGCTTGCCGGACGAAGCCAGACATAGGCTGAGATTGGCCGAGATATTAGTCTTGCCGACACCCCCTTTGCCGCTGGTTACCACAAGGACCTTTGCGGTGGGGGATTGAGTATGTACCATCCGCTGTAAACAATCAATCTGTCTGCTCATCCGTGAGCCTTTTCAATTGGTAAAGTGTTATGAACTAATCAAACAGCGAAAAAATTTGCTGATTTTGTTTCAACATTTCAGTCGCCAGACGCTGATTCAGTGTATTTTCCAACAGTTTCGTGATTTGCGTCTCCAGGTATTCATCACGATTGGCATTTAACAATGTTTGAGCCTGTTGATCGGGAATCGGTTCGGCATCGAAATCACCGCCATGCTGATATTTGATATGTTCTGTGTTGCACATCAGCAGTCGGCCTTTTTGGGTATGTTCGCAAATCGCCAGGTTCAGTTGATCGCAAAATTCATCCAGCGGCATATCCATTGGAATAAAACCGGATGAATGCATTTGGTTGATATTGGCAAACAAAACCTTTTGTCGCTTTTGCGTAAATTTGACGATTTGCAGCAGCAGCTCGGCAATATTATCCGTAATACATGATTCCAGTTTCATAATTCTCCCTTCTCAAACAGGCCGGTTACGTGCATTCGTTTTGAAAAAGCGATTCGGGATAACACATCGCACCGGTTTGCCCGTCCCAAGAGCGGAACATTGAAAAGCCCGGCATCATCCTGGTTGACTATTTTATCCATCGAATCCTTTCGTTAATGGGTAACACCAGCATTACCGACATCCTCCTGATGCAGGATATGCTGAATTTCAAATAATGTTTTGTTTTTTTTCAGTTCCATGATGCGTAATAGACGCGGGAAAACCGATTCGTCGTACAATCGATGGCCACCTTCGGTCCATTGCGATTCCCGGATCAATCCCATGATGGTGTAGTTGTGAATTGTCTGGCGGGAGAAAGGGGTGCATCGGACTAAATCACCGATGCGGTAAAGCTTACGAGGAATAACAAATCCGGTTGTGTTTTGTTCTGAATCCATCACCAATAAAAATTAAAAAATCAATAAAAACTTAACAATCCACTTCATGCCGCGATTTAAGCGACATCATTTGATTACTTCATATTTTACATTTTACAAAATGTAAAATACGGTTTATCGGATGTCAAAGAAAAAAACAATTTTTTTGAAAAAAATTCAAAAATTTTATTCCCTATTGGGCCGGTAGGAATCCTGCGATATTTGAGTTAAAAAAACTGCCTATCTTATCGGTCCTGTAGGCTGAATTGTGGTCCGTGACATGACAATTATTCATAATTCACAGACGAACGATCGAGCCTTACGCTTAAATGGTGCAAGACTGGTTTGTTTACCCCCAGTCAGATTGATCGAATAAACGAATCAAGTGGCGATTCGATAATTTACATTCAATGGTTTGCCCGATATAATTATGTAAATACTGTACGTGTGTATGTTTGAGAATCATAATGAATGAGTGAACCATAATCAGAGGGTTGCAGGTGCCAAAGATTTCAATTGTCATCCCCGTATTTAATGAGCAAGGATGTCTTGAGGCATTATTTGAACGACTCCGTCAGGTCGAACGCGCGGTCGATGAGGATTTTGAATATATTTTTGTCGATGACGGCAGTACCGATGGCTCTGGTGAGATTATCCGTGTGCTTGCCCGGTCCCACGACAATATACGCTATATTATGTTCAGCCGTAATTTCGGTCACGAGGCGGCACTCACTGCGGGCCTTGACCATGCCGGCGGGGATGCGGCCGTGATTATCGATGCCGATCTGCAGGATCCCCCCGAAGTAATTCCTGAATTGATCGCTAAATGGAACGAGGGTTTTAAAATCGTTTACGCCCAACGGCGGCGACGAGAGGGCGAATCGGTCGCAAAAAAATGGTCATCGTGGTTATTTTACCGGATTATCCGGATGCTGAGCGGTGTGGATATTCCCGTGGATACCGGTGATTTTCGGTTGATGGACAGCGCGGTTGTTGAGCAGTTTCGCCGATGCCGGGAAGGAAACCGCTTTGTGCGGGGCCTGGTCGCCTGGACGGGGTTTCAACAGACGGCCGTGCTTTATGATCGCGATGCCCGCCACGCCGGACGAACCAAATACGGCTTCTTTAAGCTCCTTCGTCTCGCACTCGATGCGGTATTCAGTTTTTCGGATGTCCCTCTGCGTATCGGTGTCTATATCGGAATTGCCGTCGTCATTTTTTCTGTGCTCATGGTCGTCAACATGATTTGCCAGAAGTTGTTTTTAGGATTGGACATCCCCGGTTATGCGCTGATGGTCAGCGGGATGTTTTTTTTAGGCGGTGTCCAACTCGCCATGCTTGGTCTTGTGGGTGATTATGTTGGGCGAGTTTATCGGCAAACCCAGAACAGGCCGTTATACATCATTTTTGAAAAATCGGATAAACTGCCCCATGGCGATGAAGGGCTTGCCCAAAAGCATAAGCTAACCGATGAGAATACCCTATCGTGATCCTCAATATTCAGTTATGCAAAAAGAACAACTTCAACAAAACACACACTCATCTTTGGCTGGATGGCTTATTCTCTTTATTGTTGTGATGGCATTTGCAATTCGGGCGACGGGTACATGGTTTGGGTTGCCTTATATTTACAGTGCGGATGCGCATTTGTTTGTGAATCCTGCATTGAACATGATCCGGACCGGAGATTTGAATCCGCATTGGTATGGGGCGGGTACGTTTGTTATTTATTGCCTCGCGGTCTTGTGGCTTTTTGTGATGGGCGGCTACATGCTTTGGGGAGCCCTCACCGGCAATGCGCATCCGATCAGCGAAATCCGGGAGATGATCGATACCATTCCGCAATCCGATCCGACATTGTTTTATCTCAGCGGTCGATTATTGATGGTTGTGTTTGCCGCGATCACAGTATATATAGTCTATCTGCTGGGCAAGCGGTTGTTTAATCAATGGATAGGATTATTGGCCGCTTTTTGTATGGCGCTGTCCCCGTTGCATATTCTGCATAGTCGCTATATTCGGCCGGATATTCCAACAACAATGCTTGTTGTGTTATCGATTTATTTTTTGTTTCGATTTTATGATCAAAATAATAAAGTCCGGTGGCTGATTTTGTCATCTTTATTCGCCGGTTTTTCCATAGCCGCCAAATACACGTCCGGCATCGTTATTGTGCCGATTTTGCTGTATGTCTGCATCAATGATTTTTTCCGCATATATGGCAAAAATATACAACGGCCGTTGAAAAAATACATACTGGATTTCATTAAATTACGATCAGGTCTGAGCCTGGCGTTAATATGTATTTTCCTCGGTTATTTTATTTTTGCCCCGTTCACCATCATCTATATACATAAGCTGTTCGAAGCACTGGCTCATGAAGCACGCAGTACGCACCTTGGCGCCGAAAGATTGCCGGGGATTCAAAATCATCTCTGGTATTTCAAAACAACATTCCTGACCGGTGTGGGAAACGTCATTTTTGAAATACTTGCAGGTGCGGGGTTTTTGATCGTTTTAGCCAAACGTCCATTGGATAAACGAAAATTATTATTTTTGTTATTCCCTGTTCTGTTGTTTGTAATCCTGGGATTTGCAAAGCTTCGGTGGGAGCGATGGCTGATGCCGATTGTCCCGTTTGAGGCGATTTTATTCGCAGTAGGTGTGCATGGGCTTTATGTTCGGTTGATTCGTATAAAATTATTCGGTTCTCACAGGCGTATAATACAAGCGGTTATAATCGTTGCGATTTTATGGTTAAGCTATCCTGCCTTGTCGAAAAATATTCACGAAGCGGTCAAGATGGCTCGCCCGGATAAGCGGACAGTGGCAAAACAGTGGGTAGAGGAGAATCTGCCCGATGGGGCGGCAATCATTTACGAGGAATATACGCCCCAATTACACATTCGGCCAGAGAAGAATTTTAAGCTCCAATTTCTCGGTTGGCGGCGTGCAGCAACTATCCCTTTGCGGGCACTGCAAGCCAATTTTGATTATCTGATTATTACTCATTCGTTTAAGGATCGCTACTATAATGAACCGCAAAAGTATCCGGCCGAAATTGCCTGGTACGAGGCGTTAAAGCGAACCGGACGGCTGATCAAAACATTCGATGATGACAAACTCCCCGGGCCGACGATTGAAATATATAGACTGCGATAAACAGTCAAAAGCGGATAGTCTTACAAATGGTTTTTGCAAAGAAGCATTGTGTCCGTCCGGGATACCGGTTAAAATGACTGCCCGCAGCGTGGATATGGAAATAGCCGCTTAATGGCGGTGATACGTTCAACAGAGATAAGGAGTGTCGATATGGATACCGTTTCAATTCTGCCGGCCGACAGCATGGGACGAAATTTCATCCCCCCTGAATTCCTCCCTGATGGTCAGGATGAGTATTACCTGCGCAATACACAATTGAACAAACCCGAAACCCAATGGCGTCATCTGAAAGCCCACGAGGTGGAATTATTGGTGAAAAATGGCAACGCGGCCGACAGTTGGGATAATATATATGTGACCGACCCATTCGATCCGGAACGAATACGCAATACCGAATTTTTCGGACTCATCCGGATCGGCGCGCTTCGCGATATCATTCTCGAGCATCACGATCTACAGGTCCCGGCCGGCATCACCAACAGCCGGATCGTCGCGTGTGACATTGGCGACGATGTCGCGATCCATGATGTCCGATACCTGGCGCATTTTATTGTCGGCGACCGTTGCCTGCTCGCCAATATCGACGAAATGCATACAACCAACCACGCCAAATTCGGCAATGGCATTATCAAAGACGGCGAGCCCGAAAACATTCGAGTCAAATTGGACCTGATCAATGAAACCGGCAGCCGGGCGGTATGGCCGTTTGACGGGATGACCACCGGCGATGCATACTTGTGGGCTAAATATCGCGATGATGCGGCCTTATTAAAACAATTTCAAAAGATGACCCAGGAACGGTTCGATCCGCGCCGCGGTTTTTACGGCACCACCGGCGAGCAGTGTGTGATCAAAAATTCACGGATCCTCAAAGATGTCAAAGTCGGCGACCACTGTTATATCAAAGGCGCGAACAAACTCAAAAACCTGACGATCAACTCCTCGCAGGCCGAACCGGTCCAGATCGGCGAGGGCGTTGAAATGGTCAACGGGATCATTGGTTACGGCTGCCATATTTTCTATGGCTGCAAAGCCGTGCGTTTCATTATGGGCAACAATTCCAACCTTAAATACGGTGCACGCCTGATCCATTCCTACCTCGGTGACAATTCGACCGTATCCTGTTGCGAGATGCTCAATAACCTGATCTTTCCGGCCCACGAGCAGCACCATAACAATTCGTTTTTGATCGCTTCGGTTGTCCTGGGCCAAAGCAACCTTGCCGCCGGTGCGACCATCGGCTCGAACCACAACAGCCGTGCCAACGATAACGAGATCCAGGCCGGCAGGGGCTTTTGGCCCGGTCTGTGCACCAGTGTCAAGCATTCCTGCCGATTTGCTTCCTTTATCCTGCTCTCCAAGGCGGATTACCCCGCGGAGATGGATATCCCGCTGCCGTTCTCGCTGTTGAACAATAATACCGCTGACGATTGCCTTGAGGTCATGCCCGCGTTCTGGTGGCGCTATAATATGTATGCCCTGGCCCGCAATACCTGGAAATTCCAGAATCGCGATAAACGCATCACCAAAACGCAGAATATTGAATTCGACTCGCTCGCCCCGGATACCGTCGAGGAAATCCTTCATGCCCGCGGCCTGCTCGAATTATGGACAGGTAAAGCAGTCCTCGGCGACTCGGCCAAAGATATGGATGCCCGGCAGATCATGCAAGCGGGGCGAAAGGCCCTCTGTGAAAGCCCCCAAACGGTTGACGCGATCCAGGTCCTTGGCGAGAATATGGAAAAATCGCGACGAAAGTCAATCATTCTTAACGCCCATAAGGGTTATCATGCCTACCGGCAGATGCTGTATTATTACGCCGTCAAGAATCTCATGGCGTATCTCGAGTCGAATCCCGACGAAAACTTTTCGACGATGGCGGAGAAATTCAATGGCCCGCGGCAAACCGACTGGGTCAATCTCGGCGGCCAGCTCATCCCGCAAGGCGATGTGGATCGGTTGCGAAGCGATATCGGCGCCGGGGCATTATCTTCCTGGCAGGATATTCATCAGCGATATGACCAGCTCTGGCAGCAGTATGGATTGGCCAAGCAGCGGCATGCCTTTGCGACATTATGTGAATTATTACAAAAGGACAATCCCACCCGCCAACAGTGGCTCGAAGTGCTGGATAAGGCCGCAGAAATTCAGCAGTATATCTGCGACCAGGTGTATGCCAGCCGCAATAAGGATTACGATAACCCGTTCCGGCAGGCGACCTATCGCTGCCATGAGGAAATGATCGCCGCCATCGGGACGATTGACGATAACAGCTTCGTCAAACAGGTCCGCGAGGAAACCGAAGAATTCAAAAAAAGGATTGATGCACTGAAAAACAGGTGATGAAAAAATAATAACCCAATGCTTGAAAGGAAAACCCAATGAATCTAACGGACCCGAAGTACTCCAAGTACGCCCTCGTGCAGGAGATGATGGATACCGTCGATGTGGTCAATGGATTTGACGTGACCCAGACGGCCGAAGTCGCCAAACAAATTCAGTCTGTCGGCCGGTTGCTGATGACCGGCGAAGGCTCAAGCCGCATTTTCCCGGCCAAAAACGCCATCCGCAAGACGCTCCGCTGGGGCCTGGATCTTCAGGTCGCGACCGACGGCTCCCGCCAGTCGGCCGAGTATGACCTGAAGGATTTCGCGGTCTTTTGTGCATCGAATTCCGGCCGCACGAAGGAAGTTGTCCTGCTGGCCAAGAAACTCGGCGAACAGGGCAATCCGAACCGCTTCGGCCTCAGCGCCAATGCGGGCACCCTGCTCGAAGATGCCTGCGAAAAGACCTTTGTCCTCAAATGCGGCTGGGAACAGGCCGTCGCCGCGACGAAAAGCGTGGTCGAACAGGCCCTGTTTTACGAATCCATTCTCTGGCACATGAGCGGCCGGGACAAAGCTGACGAGGTGGCCCAATTGGCCGCAAAAGTCGAGCAGGCCCTGACGATGCCGATCGATCCGAAGATTATCCAGGCCGCCGCCAATGCCACGACCATCTACTTTGCCGGCTACAATGACGGCGTGGCCGAAGAACTGACGCTCAAGACCAACGAGATCACCCGCCGTAAGTCCGATTTCCTCGAAGGCACCTACGCCGTCCATGGGATCGAGGAGGTGATGGACCCCAATGACATCGTCTTTGTGGTCGATCCGATCGAGGAAGAGATCGCCAAGTTCCAGGAAGTCCTGGTCGATGGCGTGGGACTGACCGTTGTTGCCATCGCTGATCGGGATACGCCGTTTCCGACGATCAAGATTCCCGCCGCCGGCGAACTGAATCCCTACGTCTGTCTCTGTGCGGGCTGGAATGTACTGGTCGAAATCGGCATCGCGACCGGTATCAATCTCGATAAACCCGAACGCGCCCGAAAGGTCGGCAACGAGCTGATCCAGTAAAACCGCGAAATTCGCTTATGGCTTTAAAAACCACCTGTCCATCAGGTGGTTTTTTACTTTACAATTTCAACAGCAATGGCCGGCAGGGTGCCGAGAAAGACCGACCGTTTTTTGGGGCCTTTGTCTTTGGTTTTTTTAGGGGTAAATTCCCGAAAGACATCGACGATCAGGTTTTCTGTAAAACCGCTCTTCAGGATATCCTTGTCGGCCGCAAGTTCAAATACAATCCCGTCTTTGAGGATTTGCGTATGTTCAAGGTTAATTCCGGCAGGGGCGTTATCGAGTTGCAGCTTGATGTCTTTAAGGATTCTCCTGTTGGAGACATTGACCCGGACCTTTTCGCTGCCGCCGAGGGGGATTCGAACCGGCAGGGATTGGTCAATTTCGAGGGTCGGCCCGCGCCATTTTTGTTTCGGTACCGAAACGACCAGTTCGTTGGCCGGCACCAGATGACGATAGAGAAACGCCTGCATCATATCCTCGGCGCCGACCGCGGTATGAGTCACTGTTTGGCCGTCAATGGCTGCCCGGCCTTCAATTTCGACGGCCGTGATTCGCTGCGGTGCGTTCTCGGCGGCGGCCAATGTCATGCGGATATAATCGCGATCCGCCGGAATTTTGCCGCCATAAAGTTTGAAACCGGTTTTGGGCTTTTTAAGCACAAGATCAATTTCGCCGTTGAATCCATCTTTTCGCAGGACATGCACACCGATCGCAGCGGCCGTACCGCGGCGAACACTCAAACTCGACGGTGTAACACGCAACTCAAAATCCGGCCGCGGGGCTGACAGGCGAAGCCGATACGCATAGGCCCGCCCGCCATGATTTTGCGAATCGGACAGATAGACATAATAATTACCATCGGCAGGTAGTTCGGCTGAAATATAGGAATCCGCATGATGGGTCACCAGGCCCGTTGTGTCTTTATGCAGATATTGATCTTTGACGACATAATCATCGTTAAATTGGATCGTATTGCCGTTTGCATCGGCGATGCGCAGCAGCGAATCCAGCGGCGAATTGAGTTGCCTTGCATACACTTCGGCGACGATTTTTTGGCCGGCTTTACCGGAAAAGCGGAAGATGTCCGTATCGCCGCGGCGGGAAATCCGGCCGTTAACAATAATCGGCAGGGTAACCGCCTGCGCATTGTTCGGCTCATTATTCGATTCTTTTTCTTCGCACTCGGCCAGTGTATCAACCCTATAGGGGACCGCATTTGAAAATTTGCTTTCTTGATGATAGACCGCCTTTCGGATCGGGCTGGGGCCGGCCTGGGTATCCAATGCGATGAGGGTTTCATTGAGATTCCAACCGCTGATAAAGGCGTTTGTCTGGGTGCCGGTCTTGCCGCCTAAGGGGAACAATTCGGTAATAAAGGGTTTTTCGCTGATCCCGATACGATAGACAAAATCTTCGCGACCGCGAAAGATCGAATCGCGAATTTCCAGTTTATACTCACCGGTTTTGGGAATCTCATAAAACAGAACCGGATCGGGGTGGAACCGGTAGTCGTCCATAAACGCGATTTCTTTGCCATTCGAATCATACAACGTGACCACCGCCTGAAACCAACCCGGAACCGCATCGGCTAAGTACGGGATCAGGCTGCGGGCATGAGTCTCGATCACCAGTTTTTGGCCCTTGGCGGCCTGAAAATGGAAATGGTCGATATCACCGGGCATGATCTGGCCGTTCAGCACAACCGGCAGCTTAACCGGTTTGTCCTTCGGTACGTTTGGCAGCTTAGGTGAATCCACATCATTGTTGGGTTCGAGTTCTGTGATCTCCGGCAAAGTCCCGACCTCAAAAACCATTGGATTGGTCAGGCCGCCGGCCGTGAGAAGTCGAAGTTCGCGCCGGCCGGGCCTGGCATTCGGATCAACGGTGATTTCAACCAGTACGGTTTCAGCGATCTGTCGATTCTGCTGTCGTCTTCGTTTTGGATCAAAGAGCATATGTCGGATATGGGCCAATTCCCGCAAGCTCTTATTCTCCAGGTCATACCATAATGGATTATTGGGCAGCTTGACATCTTCCGCTTTTGTATTCTTTTCATCCTGGCCATTGGCATTTTTGGGTGCACCTTTTTTCTGAGGTCGTTTACTTAAACGTTTGATTTTTTCCAGTTCGATTCCCAATTCAGCCATGCGTTTATTACGTACCGCTTCCATACGGCTTCGAAGTTCCTGACGCTGGTCTTTGTCGAGATTTCTCAAACCGGGCGCATATTCAATCACCGATACCCGAATACCAACACCGGTAATATACACTTCCTGTGGGCCTCTAAGGTATTGGCCGCCGAGAACAATATTTATGGTTTGTCCCTGTTGGGCGCCGGCCGGATAAATATACCCGATATGCGGCTCTCGTTTGGTTTCAGCCGTTGCGAGCGAAAATAAAACCAGAATAATGAGTAATAAGCATACTTGGTTTTTGAAAAACATCATCCGGTTCCTTGTCTTACATAATCTCGCTTAGACGGCCATTGCCTTTTTCAGATGGCGGCATCACCTTGACATCTATCCCTCGCGGATTCGGCAGGGGTCCGTCCGGATCGATCCCCAATAGCTGGTACATGCTACCGATCAAATCCGCCGGATAGACCGGGCGATCGGCAACTTCGGTCCCGTATTCATTGGATGCGCCAATAACGTTTCCGCCTTTGAAACCGCCGCCGGCAACGACCGAGCAGAAGCAGTTGCCGTAATGCGATCGCCCGCCGTTCCACGGGGGATTCCACTGGACCTTCGGGCCGCGGCCGAATTCGCCGCTCCACCATATAATCGTACTGTCAAGCAGGCCGCGATCAGACAGATCTTCCAGAAGTGTAGCCATACCCTTGTCCATTTCAGGCAGTTTCTGCCGCATTATCTGGAAGTGCTGCTTATGCGTATCCCAGCCCTTGTAATTGATCGTGATATAGGGCACGCCGTGTTCGACCAATCGCCGTGCCATCAGGCAGGATTGACCGAATGTATTGCGGCCGTATTGGTCCCGGACCTCATCTTTTTCCGAAGACAGATCAAATAGCTTTTTCGCATCACCGAACATCAAACTGTAGGCCTCTTGTTCGCATTTGTCCAACTTCTCGAAATGCGGATTTTTCGGCATGGCCTCACCGAGTGTGTCGAGGTCATGCAGCAATTGCCGCCGCTTTTTCTGACGCTGATCGGTAATTCCCTTGGCGACGATCCCCTCAACTGCAAATGGGGTTTGGCTGGGATTGCCCCCGGTGGCAAATGGTTTATATCGCGGCCCTAAAAAGCCTGCTTCGGAAAATCGCCCCTGTGGTTCGGTCAGGACGATATACGGCGGTACCAGCCCCTTGTACCCATGCTCGTATCCTTTGAATAAAGATACCACCGCCCCAACGCAGGGGAAAACCAGCCTGCCGGGTTCGCGGCCGGTCTGAACCATATACGATGCCGTCTCGTGGGCATTAATCCCATGTGTCATACTGCGGATGATCGCATATTTGTCTGCCTGCTTGGCCAGCAAGGGCAGACTGGCGTTAATCTGTATTCCATCGACATTGGTATCAATCACCTTATCCAGCGGTCCGCAATAATCGTAACCGGCATCGGGCTTTGGATCGAATGTATCGATATGACACGGCCCACCCCATAACCAGATCTGGATCACGGATTTCGCCCGGCCTGCGGGTGTATTTGCAACGCTGAGATTGCTCCAGGACGGCATTAAGCTTAATCCTGTTATGCCGACCAGGCCCTGCCTGATGAATTCACGCCGTGTTAAAAAATCTATGTTTTGAAAGCGTTCCATTTTTGCACCATGTTTAATGACGATATAAAAATTCCTTCGAATTGATTAATGCCCAGACAATGTCTGTTGAGGCTTGCTGTTTCTTGATCCCTTCGGTTTGAAAGTATGCTTCGGCGGCAGCGAGTTCGTCCTCGGTCGGAAATCGAGAGAGAATTGTCAGGTAGAGACTTCGGATCAACCTTGTGGGATTGCCTTTGGCAAATCGATGAATTCGTTTGAGTCGCGGACTCTTTTCGATCTTATTCTGAATATGGGTGGAATTGAGCATATGCAGCCGTTGCGCATCGGTCGGCTCGTTGTTTCGCTCGGATTCCAGGCCGGTGTCGCGTGCAGGCCGACCGAACATCTCCAAAAACTGGCTGGTAATGCTGCCGTCCGACAGTTCGATCGAACGGTGCTCTTCGGGAACAAACGTAAACGGTTCGGGGATCGGGCTTGAATAATTTTCGTGCGTACCGGATATCCAGCACAAGGCATCGATCAGCACTTCCGCATCGAGCTGCCGCACCGGATAACAGGCAAAAAGCTTTTCGGCATCGGGGTGATCGCTTTGCGGAATGGATGACTGCTGATAGGTTTGTGAATTCAGGATCAGCCGGTAAATATGCCGCAAGTCATAATTTGCCTTGACCAATTCCTTCTGCAGATATGTCAGTACCTGCGGGTGAACCGGCAAATTGTCCGGCCGAATATCATCCGGTTCATGGATTAAGCCGCGGCCAAACAGCCAGGACCATATACGGTTCACGATATTTTTGCTAAACCAGGGATTGCCGCCGCTGATCAACCAGTCTGCAAATACCATTCGGGGATCCTTTTCTGGTGGAATTTCGACAACCCGACGGTCCGGGAATACTGCTTTAACCGTTCCGGTTGCATTTGGGTCCATGTAAACGATTTGTTCTTTCCATTCGGCGGTTTTCTTATAAGCGACTCGCGAGAAAAACCCCTCCATTGCGACTCGTTTTTCCTCACTCAGTTTTTCGAAACGTACTCCCATAAAAGTAAGTGCTGCCGCTGAAGCAATCGCAGAAGGTTTTTGGCCCTGAATTGCCCGGTAAAAATTCACCGGCGGCACGCGAAAATTACTGCCGCTGGAAGTCAGCAGTTCGCGGGCAAATTGATCGTACGGCATATTTTGTGTGACCGCATCGCGAATCCAGTGATGATATGCCTGCACCGCATTGGGCCAGAGGTTAATCGGAAATTCCGCCTTAACCCGCAGCAGATCGCACCATTTCAGTGACCAGTAGTCCGCGAATTCCTCCCGCTCCATCAGATGATCGATTAGTTTGGCCCGTTTATCAGGGCTTCGGTCTGTCAGGAATCGACGTACATCCTGCGGCTCCGGCAGTATCCCGCACATATCCAGATAAATCCGCCGGATAAACACCTCGTCCGAACACTGATTTGCCGGGTCAATCCCTTTTTCCTTAAGCGCCTTAGTGACCAGCGTATCGATCATATTGGAAGGTTTGGTTGGTCTTCGACTCTCGAAAGGCCGGATAAGTGCCCCTTGCGACGCGGTCAGCATCCCGGCCGCTAAAACCACAGATAGTATAAAAACGGATCGTTTGGACCTATTCATCATGCCTTGAAACACCTTTTCCGCTAATTATAGCATTTTTGCACAGATTTAGACGCTGGTTGACTGGCTTTTATTGCCGGATTTTCAAAATTATGCAATATATTCGGTCTGTCGGACGTCTGTATCGATGAAAATGGACGAAAATAAGGGGTCTCGAAGTCTTATTTGTATTTGATTTTTGAAAGCGGCATGACGTGAAAACAGAATCGAATTTACTTGATGTGGTTTCTCGCGGCAATGAATTTTGGCTTCATTCGAGCGAAATCCATCGACAGGGCCTTGGTTTGATCCATACATTGGCGGATTTTCTTGATTCTCAAAAAGCCAAGCCAATCTATATTCGGCTTTTTAGCCCGCAATCTGCAGTTGACAAAGTTGTCGCGGAACTTGCGGCCCGAAGGATCGATTGCCCGGTGATCTGCATTTTGCAAAATGATCTTGGCGAGGAAAATATCCAGATTCAGGTTCACGCCATGGCCGATAAGCATTTTGAGATGGTATATGATAATGGCATGCCCGTCGGCCAGCGGTTTGAAGACAACTATGCAACCTATTATATGTTCAATATGCTGCCAGACGATGGACAGGTCAGTCGATATGAGCAAATCCAAAATGTATTTGAAAAAGCCCAGCGGTTACTTAGGGATCAGGGATTGGATTTCTCATCTACGGTACGGACCTGGTTATTTGCTGATCGTATCCTGACGTGGTATGACCAGCTCAATCAGGCGCGAAACAAATTTTTCCATACGCAGCATATTTATGACAAGCTCGTCCCTGCCAGTACCGGCGTGGGCGTTTATAATCCCTATGGCCGGGCGCTGGCGGCTCAGGTTCTGGCCGTGCAGCCAAAGAACGGGCATCTGACAATTGGCAAAGTCGATTCACCGATGCAATGTGCGGCCATGAATTATCGCAGTTCATTCAGCAGGGCGGTTAAGATAACAGGGCCGAAAACGAACAGGATTTATATCTCCGGTACTGCCAGTATCGATCAAGATGGAAAAACTGTATTTGTCAACGATACTTCCTCGCAGATCGATCGGACGATGCAGGTCGTCGAAGCCATCCTTAAACAGGAAAATATGACGTTGACGGATACGACCGGTGCGATTGCTTATTTCAAGCATCGCCAGGACTTCGGCTTATTCGACGATTATTGCCGAAAGCAGGGCATTCAATTGCCGCATGTCAAAGTTCACGCCGATATCTGTCGCGATGACTTGCTTTTCGAATTGGAACTCGAAGCCGCATCATGAATAATATCCGCTATTCGTTCGGCCGAGTCATGGGCTGAAAGCGGGTCGGGGCTTTTTCTGCCAATGACGCATTTTTAGCGGACTGTTCATATAACGCCTGTTGAGCACGGACGGCTTTGCCTTTTCGTTTTCTTGGCGTATAGCTGCCATCACTGTTGAGCTGCCAACTGAATTGGTTATCCTTAAAATAAATTTGCAGTGCGCGTTTGATTCGGTTTTTCAGAGTCTCATCCTTGACCGGGAAAAGGATTTCCAGTCGTTTGTCGAGGTTCCGCCGCATCCAGTCGGCGCTGCTCATATAGACCTCTTCGTGTCCGCCGTTGCGGAAATAAAAGATGCGGGCATGTTCAAGGTACCGGTCGATGATCGAACAGACTTCGATATTTTTGGAGAGGCCTTTCATCCCCGGTCGCAAACAGCATATCCCGCGAATATTAAGCTGGATCTGCACACCGGCCTGGCTGGCCTTATACAGGGCCTGGCAAATGGCTTTGTCTTCGAGCGAATTCATCTTGGCCATGATCAGGCCCGGACGGTCCGGGCTGGAGGCCTGGAGCTCGCGTTCGATCAGATCGATGAATCGCTGTTTCAGGTTCGATGGCGCGATCGTTAATTCCGACAACGGTACAATATCGGAATGACCGGTCAGCACATTAAAGACCGCCGCCACATCCAGCGTAATATCCGGATCGCACGTCAACAACCCGATATCGGAATACAGTTTGACGGTTTTATCGTTGTAATTACCGGTGGACAGATGCACATATCGTCGCAATTGAGCGGTTTCGCGTCGAACGATCAATAAGGCCTTGGCATGGGTTTTGTAACCGGCGATGCCGTAGATGACATAACATCCGGCCTCTTCCAGCCGCCGTGCCCATTGGATATTGTTCGCTTCATCGAATCGAGCTTTTAATTCGATCAGCACGGTTACCTGTTTGCCGTTTCGGGCCGCATTTTCCAGTGCGCGGATGATCGGCGAATCGCCGCTGGTACGATAGAGTGTTTGCTTGATCGCAAGGACGTTGGGATCCTCAGCCGCTTCTTTGATCAATTCCACAACCGCGTCGAACCGTTCATACGGATGGTACAGCAGGATATCTTTTTGCCGAATCGCTTCCCATAAATCATCCTTGCCGATCAGCTCGGCCGGCGGCTGAATGGGCCAATCGGGATATTTTAGTTTATCAAAGCCGCTGTACGAATAGATCTCCATTAGTTTGGCAGCATTCATAACTGCCTCGATCTCGTAAACATCCTGAGTTTCGATACCGAGCCATTCGATCAACCGATTTTTAAGCGGAGCAGATGTGTTCGCATCGATTTCAAGCCGAACCGCCGATTGACGGCGGCGCGAAAGGACAGCTTTTTCAATGGTAAAGAGCAGATCACCGGCTTCATCTTCCTGGATTTCCACGTCCGCATCGCGCGTGATGCGAATGACTGTACGGGAAATGATCTGCTGATTCGGTACAAGACGCTGGATATAGGCTGTGACGATCTCTTCCAGCGGGATGACGCAAATCCCTTTTTTACAGGGGATATTCACGAAACGGGCGAACAAATCGGGGATCGGAATAATACATAGTTGCGTTTTTTGCTGATCACTTTTTGGATCGGCGATCAGCAGGGCGATATTCATTTGTAATCCCGGCACGATCGGCGCGTTTGGGTTGCGGGATACCCCGATCGGCGTCAGTGTCGGCATAATTTCGTTGATGAAATACATTTCCAAAAAGTGCTGCTGTGCCGATGTACATTCGGAGAGATGAAGGATCGAAAGATGGTTTTCCTTGAGTTGGGTAAGAACGTCCTCAATCGCCAGACTCTGTTCGGTTACTATTGTATGGACTTTTTTGCTGATGTGTTTAAGCTGCTGCAGTGTGGTCAGTCCGCTGATGTCTTTTCGTCGGATGCCGGCGGATCTGCGCTGCATCAGGCCGCCCACGCGGATCATGAAGAATTCATCGAGATTCGAACTGACGATTGCCAGAAATTTCAATCGTTCCAACAGCGGCAAGTCCGGTGATTGCCCCAAAGCCAGAACGCGACGATTAAATTCCAGCCAACTTAATTCACGATTGATATAATACGAGGGGTTGTCTAATTGCTTGTTTTTTTTAGCTGCCATAAGTGCTCTTGCAATCGGTCGAGTTAATCCTTAATAAGCTGCATTTCTTCGATCCGGATACGTTTGCCGTAGATCTCTTCAAAGAGATCGGATTTGGATGCCACAGAACGCCGCTCCAGCGTAATATCCTTGGGTCCGGGAATGTATAAAACAATATCTTCATCTCTTATTTCAATATCCAGCGTTTCGATCTGCTGGGTGCGGCTGCTGTCCAGCGCATCAGCCAGGCGGATCAACGCGGCCAGGCGGCAAATGGTCATCCGCATCTGACGCGGCAAATTCATATAATCCAGATGGGTCGGCTTGGGGGAATTGCGTCGATGATACCGCGCGACATGGGCAACGGTCAGCAATTCATTATGACTGAGCCCAAATACGTCACTGTGTGCGATCAGGTAAAACGTATGTTTGTGATGGGCCCGGGTTGCTACAAAAATTCCGATCTCATGTAGATAAGCGGCGACCTTCAGCAACACTTTTTGACGATGCCCCAGACCGTGCAGCGGCTTCAATTCGTCAAACAGACGGTCACATAAATTCACACAATGGAGGGTGTGTTTCATATCGACGTTATATTTTTCGGCAATGGTTTTGGCGGACTCGAGTGTGGCTTCTGCAATATCGCGATCTTCCTGGCCGGTAATGCGACGTACTAAATCCAGCAGCAGCCCGTCCCGCATGGATACATCCGAGACGATCATTTGCTTTAAGGGTGTTTGATGCAGCAGTGCCTGGTAAACCAATAACGCCGGATTCAGTGTCTCGGCATCGGAGAAAGATATTCCATGCCGCTGGGCAAGTTGTTCGGCCGTGTATTTTTGGCAGCTATTGACAAGGCGGTCGAATTTTTTGCGGTCCATCGTGTGAAAATCATTTGATTTCATCTTTTCGCCGGTTTTTTCAGCGGCAAAACGAGCGTCGCTGCCCAAGGCGATAAAGGTATCAATGGTGCTCAGTGGAATCGAAGATTTGAAATTATTAATCACACTCGTGATCTGACGGTTCAGTAAATTGCGAATGCTTTTGGGATCTTCGAGTGAATCCACGAAAAGTTCCTGCAGACGAATCGAGCCGATCGGCAGATTCAGTGAAAGGGATATCTTGCCTTTGTGAAGGACGCTGATCAGGGTACTGCCGCCGCCGACTTCCGCAATCAGGCAATTTTTACTGGCCGCACGAAAGGATTTACCCATTGCGTCGCGAACCGCGGAGACGGTCAGGCGGCTTTCCTCGGAGGTGTCGATGATCTCTACTTCTATGCCGGTCGCCATCAGTATCCGATCAATAAACGCATCGGCATTGACGGCTTCGCGAACAGCACTGGTTGCGACCGCTCTGATATGGATTACTTTATAGGTGTCGATGACCTGTCGATAGTCACGAAGAATGGACACGGCCGCCTGCATGCTTCGATTACCCAGACGCCGATTACGAAACGAATCCTGACCCAGCCGAACCGATTGGCGAAGCTTCTCCAGAACCTCAATATCTCCATCCGTCAAAATCTGGGCGATCGACATGCGGATCGAATTCGAGCCGATGTCAATAGCCGCCAAAACGGTTGCTTGCGAATGTTCTGGATTATTGTGGGTGTCCATATGCATCAGTATAAGCTTTTAAGAATAATTTTCAAATCGAAAATCAGGTTACCTGTACCATCGAAAGATTAGGATTGTATTAAGCTATTTATCTATTTTGACGATAATCGGCTTGCGGAATATCTGTTCAAAGAGATCGCTTTTTCGAAGGGCGGCTTCGGTTTCAAATTCAATGGTATGATTCGTTCTGCAATACAAGATCACCGAATCGCGATCGACCGAACAGCGTATGGACCGAACGAAATCCATGTGGCTGCGGTCCAGTCCATCGGCGATACGCAATATAGATGCCAGTATGTCCACCTTTTTTTTCTCGGTCTTTGAAAGATCGGCGTAGTAGGGGTGATCGACGCCGGGCAGGGCCTTTCGATGGTATCGTGCCACAAGCCCCGTAATGATCTTGTCTTTTTTGGGGATATCGAGCGATTCCTCTTTGATGATCATTCTCATCGCGTTTTTATGGTGGGCCTTTTGGCCCATGCTCCAGCCGATGTCGTGCAGCAGCCCGGCATTGCGTAGAATATCCCTGTCTGCGTGTTCACAGCCGTGCAGGTCTATGAGCTCGTCAAAAAGCATCAGCGCCAGCTTTGTCACCTGTTGGGAATGGGCCTTATCGGTATCGTATTTCTCGACCAATGATTGAACGGACTTGGAAATGCTGCCTAAATCGGAAGGATTATTTTTCTTTTTCTTATCGGCCATCACCTTGTCCAGGTTTTTTCCTTTTTCGAGCATCGTGATGAATTCTTCCGGCATTTTCAATGCCCGGATCGAATCGCGCAGTGTCTTGAGATCGTATTCGACCCGAAACTGTTTCACTTCGAATGTCGAACCGGAAAATGTCAGCATTGCGTAACAGGCTCTTGGGTCATCGCCTTCGGGCCGGCCGACACTGCCCGGATTGATAAAGCAAGTACCTGCGGCTTTGCGGTGCATCGGTTGGTGTGTGTGGCCGCTGATAATGATATCGGCTTTAGCGACTTCAGCCAGGTGTTGAAGGTGTTCTTTGGGTGTTTCGGGATAGACATGTTCGTCCACGCTTTCCGGACTGCCATGAACCAGTAAGATGCGTTTATTGCCGAAGGTCATTCGCTGCTGTTCGGGCAAAGAACGAAGATATTTCTTGTCGCTTACGGACAGATGCTCGTATGTCCAACGAAATGAAAAATACTTTTCCGGGCGTTTGGTTTTTTGCCATTTCTTTTTCTTGCGTTCGAAATCGAGGACTTTCAGGTCGTAGTTGCCGATGATGCTGACGGCATCAATATCCTGCAATTTTTGGATCACCTCGCTGGGAAACGGATAATACCCGACCATGTCGCCCATATTCCATATCGCCTTAATATTCTGACGGTCAATTTCCTTCAAAACGGCTTCGAATGCGGGCAAGTTACCGTGAATATCCGAGATCAAAGCGATGCGATCTGTTGTATTAGTGTTGTTCTGCATGCGTGGATTCGGCGGTGGATATCACGGCCTGCAAATGGTCTTTCATGTAACGTTGTGTGATGGATGTCAACCGGGTCCATGTTTGCTCGTCTTTGAGGTGCTGCCATTTCTCATTGAGTTGTTCGAACAGGCGCTGACGTTCGATAAGGCGATCTTTTTGCAAATAGGAAAGCCCTTTCTTCAATCGCGAAAAACTGCGAGTATGGCCGAAATAGTTTCGGGTTCGTTCTTTCTCCTCTTCGATAAACGAATCGATATGGCTCTCCCAGACATCACAGTCGTGAATATCGCCTAACAGCGTTTGCAGTTTTTTCATGGATTTGAGGATGTCCCCAAACGGTTCGCTATATAACGGCTTGCATATTTCCATGGTATAACGCAGCCGCTTGGCGGCGATACGCATTTGATGATGTGTTCTCTTGGCCTGCGGATCGGTCAGACTGTATTCGTATGACAACAATGCTTCGAGCTGTTGACCGATACGCTCATGACTGCTGCGATACACGAAAGGGGTTTTGATCGAGACATGGTGCCTTCGGATCCGATACAGCGACCCCAAAATCGCTGAGCCCAACTGCTCGAGTACACCGGACTTTTCGATACGATGGATTGCCTTGATCACATCCGGCTGAACCGCATCGCGTTTTTGCCGCAGTCTCAGCAAAAGTCGCCCGATTCCCGGTCGAAATCGTTTGCTGCCGTCATCCGGGAGGTTATGGATAAACGTCTGGACAAAAGCGATCTGAACATCGGTATCTCGCGCCGGGCCCAGAGCCCGGGTCAGCCGTTTGAATTCCTTTTGCCAGCTTTTGAGGGTCTTTGCTTCGAAACATGGCGAGAACATCCGCAAGGCACTGCGGATCCGTCGGCACGCAACCCGACTCTGGTGGACACTTTCAATATCTTCAGCGGACCGGCAACCTTCGAGATGGGTGATCAGGGCTTTATGCTGTTTCCTTAAAAATCGAACGGCCAAAAACAAAAAGCCATTATCAATCGCGTGTTTAACCGGTGTTCCCATAATTCATTATTATACACCAATTTGGATTCGTTGCAAGCTGAATCTAAGCTTCGGTTTGGAAGTTGCCGACAAAACGAAAAACTCACACATCCGGCGATAAGAAAATCATATGAACATCAAAAATTTATCGTTGTGTAAGCGGCATCTGGCTTGTCTATATACCCATCGGGGACAAATTGAAAGATAAATCACAAATCCATTGAAGCGGTATTGCAGTTTGGACGACGGTTCATTATGATAGTATCAATATCAGGTAAATGAAAGGAAAGGTGCTGATGCCACGAACGACCAAAACGCAATGTATCGGGATTTTGACCGCCGGCGGCGATTGCCCGGGGCTTAATGCCGCCATCCGCGCCGTGACCAAAGCGGCCATAAACGAATACGGCATGACTGTGATCGGTATTCTCGATGGGTTTCGGGGCCTGGTTGAAAATCGTACGCTGGTGATCGACAGTAAGATGGTCAGTGGTATCCTGACAAGCGGCGGAACGATTCTCGGTACCAGCCGTGATAAACCGCATAAGATGGAGATGGGCGGAAAGATTCGCGATATGACCGAAGTGGCCGTAGAAAATATCCGCCGCCATCATATCGATTGTCTGGTTTGTCTGGGCGGAGACGGCACCATGAAAAATGCGCTGCGGCTGCATGAAGCCGGTGGGGTGAATGTTCTGACCGTGCCCAAAACCATTGATAATGATGTTGTCGGCACTGATGTAACGTTTGGGTACGATACCGCTATGCAGATCGCCACCGAAGCAATCGATCGACTGCACACGACCGCAACCAGTCATCACCGCGTGATCGTCTGTGAAATCATGGGACATAAGACCGGCTGGCTGACACTTTCCTCAGGTATCGCCGGTGGGGCGGATGTGATCCTGATCCCGGAGATCCCGTATAAACTTCAGATTGTGGCAGATTATCTGTTGGAACGCCGTCGGCGCGGCAGCCGCTTTTCAATCATCGCAGTGGCCGAAGGGGCGATTTCTGTTTCGGACCTCGAAAATGCCGAACCAAAAGGTAAAGGTGATAAAAAGAAAAAGAAAAAAACCAAGCAAAAAGCCAGCCAGATTGAAACGGTTGATGACCTTGATGCGATTGATGGCGAACTTTTCGACTCCAAAGGGAAATTGGTACAGCGCCGCATCGACGGCCAGGTCCAGACCTATCATATCGTCCAGGAACCCATTGCCAGCCGCATCGCACGCGAGGTCCAGGAACTGACCGGTATCGACGCTCGGGTGACATCACTGGGCCATGTCCAGCGCGGCGGCATTCCCACCGCCTTTGATCGTTGGCTCTGTACGCGGCTGGGGACCAAGGCGGCGCAACTGCTGGCCAAGGGCGTTTATAACGTGATGGTCGGATACGATTCGGGCATTTGCGAACCGGTACCGCTGGAAGATGTGGCCGGGCGGCGAAAAACCGTCCCGACCGATCATCCCATGATCGTATCGGCACGTCTGGTGGGTACGTGTATGGGGGATCAATCGCCGTTTTGAAAAATGCAACCTTTGTTTTTAGCCTTAAAAACGAACTCTTTAATAAAAAATTAACATAAAACTAACTTGTTCAAAACCTCTTTCGCGAGGACAATACTGTGCCTGTAGGGTAATACGCTTCGCGGTTGCGTATTCAAGGATTGTAGTTGCAAAGGAAAGGATGCAGTATGTTTGTGGTCTCTTTTGTTAAGCATAAGACCGCTTTGCCTGAGGAGTACGGCCGGGTCATCTTCGATGGCAATTCGATTCGCTATGACGGCATGACCTGTATCTTTCGACAATATCTAAAATCCGGCATCGTCGGTGCGAACAACAAAACCTACACCCCCAAAGACGGCCTGGAGTTTCTCAAAAATCTCAAGGTGCATTTCTGCGATACGGTCTTCCACGCGACCGATGTGATGGAAGTCTAAAGAGAGTTTTAACTCGTATTTGAAGGTACCCCTTCATTTTTGGTCAAATTGTTATCGTCCACCATAATTTTAGCACCTTAGCACCGGTTCTATCAAAGAATTGCTTGATTGGTACACAGCGTAGAAGGTATGATATGTGTTTTAACATTTTAGAATAGGAGTAATATCATGGATCTTAGCAGAAAACATGCATGGGCGAAAATGTGGACGATTATGTTAATGACATCGGTGGTTTGCGGTTTGGTTTTGGCGGCGGGTTCACCATCAAAAGTGAAGACCACGAAAGAATCTGCGATGAGCGGGTTTATTGTCTCTGATGCGCATTTGGGGTGGCGACACCCCAGCCAGCCCTCCAATATGATGATCGCTCAGGCGATCGGGTATATCCGCGAACAATTTCCGAACCTGGACGTTTTTATCGATACCGGAGATATCCATCACGGCAATTCGGACGATATCGGCCGCCGCGATTGGACGGAAGTGATCGGCAGCGGAATCGGTAGATTGCCGTTTTACATTGCGGCCGGAAACCACGAAATCGTTAATTTTGGCAGTGCTCCAAACTTCGACCTCGAGGCCCGGGTGATGCGATTAACCAGTATGACCTGTCGCCCTTATTTCAGCTTCGATATCAAGGGTATTCACATCGTCTGCCTGCCGGAACTGATCATGGTGAATCTGGTGACCGATGAAGCGCTGGCGTGGCTCGATTTGGATTTGTCATTGAACAAGGACAAGACCACCCTGATCATGACGCATAATTCGCTTCGCGGCACAACCCAGCCGCACGACAGCAAGGTCTATCGCCAGGTCGCCAACACCAAACGGGTGATGAAGGTGCTGGACCGCTATCCGAATGTCGTCGCGTGGATGCACGGGCACAATCATACCTGGGAGCTGGTCAAAAAAGACGGCCGGTTCTATGTTTCCAACGGCCGCATCGGCGGATTTTCGCCGCCGTATAAGGGCAATTACGGAGCCGGGCACCTCGGCGGAATCTATTTCGAAGTCGGCAAGGATTATATCACCATTCGCGGCTACAGCGCAACCAAACGCTGCTTTTTCGACGAGATCCCGGGTTACGAGCATATGAGCCAGACCATGAAAATCAAATCGAGTTACGATCCCGAGGCGCCATCGGCGGTGAGCTGGGGAATGGGGTTGGCCCGTGATGGGTTGCGGGTGCCCGCCTATCAGCATCATATTATCTCACAAGAGGGCAAGCAGGAACTATTTGTCACCGGTACCGAGGGACCGGTCTTCAGTGAGAATGTCGATTTCTCGGCGGTGGCCGAGCAGACCGAAGGCTGGTCCAAGGCGCGGGCGATATCGGGACTGAACATTTCGCCGAAGAAGGATATTGATGATGAAATCGATGGCATCCGGTTCCTGAAGCCGGGACTTGAAATCCTGCCGCTGGCCAATGGTAATAAATCCCGGTCGGTCTATTCGCCGCAAAGCAGTGCAAAAAATTGTTATTACCATTGCGTACCCGGCCGCAGCTATCAGGCACGGATCAAAGCCAAGGCCCTTCAGTCCGGGCCGAAGTGCAAACTGATTTTTCACGTCTATGACAGTACTGGAAAAAATCTATATCAGAGTGAGTCTGATCTCCAACTGTTGGATACGGCGAACAAAATGTTTGCCGCGGCGTGTACGATACCGCAAACAGCGGCGGCCAATACGATATACGAGGACCCAAAGACAGACAATATGGTCAATATCGTGGTCGAGGTAAAATTCGAGGATCTGACGGTGCCGGTACAGTTGTATGAATTTGCACTGATGCAAAAAGATGGAGCCGATCATACCGAAGATGTGAAAATCAGGATCCATTCGAAAGATTATGTTTTTCCCGGCAAACTGAAAAAGGGCAGGATTGAGCGAGTAGAATTAACCGATACGCTGGACGGGCGCGAGGTCGTCGAAACACATGCGGCCGGCAGCGGTTGTGTAACATGGCTCGTTCGCCAAAGCGACCTGGCGTATCAGGTTCGTAACGCCCCGGCCGGTTTGGCCCCAGACGGTTCGTTGGATGTCGGGCCGGTACGCAACGAGTTCTCCGAGCGAAAAGAAGTCATCATTGTGCCGTTGAAGCGGCCGGATACCCCGTATGTTCACCGGATGCAGCGAATCAATCGATGCCGGATCGAACCGTATGACCCGGTTAATAAAGAGATGAGAGTCCATGTTATGGAACTTTTCGAAGGATATACCGATATCAAGATTCTCAATGCCCCGGGATCGCTGGGAAGATTGGAGAATGTTGGGCATCGCAACGTCGGGGCGAACATTACGGATATGGCCGGTGTCGAAGTCAAAGAGGTCGGTCCGGTGGTTGTTGGTTTCTGATCGAATTGGATTGGGTGCGGGAGTTTGCTACGGTGAAATACGTATCGGTGATTTTGATTTCGACATTCATTTTTTGCGGCTGTGGCGGTCCGTATCGCAATGCGGCTAAGAACCAATGCCCATGGGATATGCAGCAGTTAAGCAGAATCCCGAAATTCGAATGGGCCAACCGACAGGGTGATGTCTGGTCGCTGATTTTCGAGGCGGAACCTTATAGGGGAAAGCCTACCCGCGTCTTTGCGTATTATGCCAGTCCGGCGACATTGAAAGGGCAATTCAATGCCGGTGACCGGTTTCCGGGAATTGTGTTGATCCACGGTGGCGGGGGACAGGCATTCAAGGAATGGGCGAAAATGTGGGCCCAGCGGGGTTATGCGGCGATCTCGATCGATAATCGCGGCCAGCGGGACGGCTTTATGTATCTCGACGGTGGTTATCCGGAGCACACAAACAAATTTACGTTCGGCCTGATCGATCATCCAGTAACCGATCAATGGCCGTATCATGCGGTTTCCAATTCGATTTTGGCGCATTCGCTGATCCGCAATTTCGATGAAGTCGATGCGCACAATACGGCCGTCACCGGTATCAGTTGGGGCGGCTACACGACCTGCATCGTGGCGGGTGTGGACAACCGGTTTAAGGCCGCCGTACCGGTTTACGGCTGTGGATTTTTGGATGAAGACAGTTCATGGGTAGGCTCTCTGGATATGTTAACGGAATCGCAAAAGCAAAAATGGATCCGGCTTTGGGATCCCTCGCAATATATCGGCGATGCACAAATGCCGGTGTTTTTTGTCAACGGGACCAACGATCTGCACTATCGGTTGAATGTGTATGGCAGGACCTATGATCTGGTCAGTGATCCTAAAAATATCCGGATCGAAGTCAATATGGGCCATAGCCATCCGCACGGCTGGGCACCCAAGGAGATCGGCTTATTTATCGATTCGTATCTCAAGGGTGCGCCGCATTTGCCGAAGATTGAAACGCCGCAGATTGAGAAGGGAACGATTTGCGCCAAAGTCCAAGCGGAACTGCAACTGCAAAATGCCAAATTGAATTTTACGCCTGACCTGAAAAAAGCCAACCACAAGCGCCAATGGCAGACAGT
>CAZFDE010000007.1:0-43620 GCA_964517795.1 uncultured Pirellulales bacterium
CTTAACCCATCGCGCAAGTCTTTTTTATAAATTTTTATGAAATATTCGGGTTAGAACTTCATGTGAATCTAAATGGCCAAAACAATAAGGGAATAACTGACCCGTTTCTATTCGAAGTCATTGTCGAATCTCAATCTAAAAATTATATAAAGTACTATTGTTAAAAGAGATATAATTTTATAAGCATCATCTTGAGCAATGCTTAAAAGTGGGATAAACAGTAAAGGAGGAATAAATATGAATTTAATAACAGTGTGTTTATATATGAAAACGGAATATGTTAAAAGAAGAACATTTGGTAAGAGTGGTTCAAATCAAATTATTTGTATTAAAAATAAAGATTTCCAAGTCAAAAGGAAAATGCTATTGTTAAGCTGGTGTTAATAAAATGTTAATGCCTTGATGGATATATGACCAAAGGTGGCATTGATAATGTAGGGGACATCCTTTTGAGCATCACACGATAAGCGTGTTCGATCAAAGATGCAGAAAACGAAAGGGTGTTTTTGTTCATGGAAGAACAGCGAAACATTCCGGTGAAATCAAGGTGGAATTTCGATACGTTGATGGAGTTGGGGGATTTGTGTGTTGTAGCCGGCGATTGTGACCGGGCGAATGCCTATTACCAGCAGGCCGCTCAGATAAATCCGAACCAGGCGCAGGTTTATGTCCGCATGGGGGCATTGGCCATGGAACAAAAATGTTACGATCAGGCCGAATCCTATTATTTGAACGCGATCGAAATCGATCCCCAAAACAGCAAGGCATATTGCGGATTGGGCATCGTGTGTCAACACCAACACAATTGCCGCCGGGCAGCGGATATGTTTGAAAAGGCGTTGGCTGTCGAACCGGATAACCTCAATGCGATCTTAGGCTTGTACCAAACCTCCGTGCATATGGACTGCTTCGATCAGATCAAGCTTTATCTGGAAACTTATTTTGAAAAACATCCGGACGATGTTTCGATTTTGTTTTGCCTGGCGACGATCTGTGCCAGGGAAAAATATTTTCAGCATGCCGTCAAACTGCTCAATCGAATTTTGACGCTCGACCCAACCTATTCAGAGGCCGAAGATCTGCTCGAAGAAGTCCATCATGAGATCGACACCCAGTAAAATGATTGGTCGGCATATCCATCAAATCACATGTTGTCCAGGGGCCGGTCTTCACCGTGATCGAGACATCGGAGAATCCCGTTTTGGTGTTGGTATCGCCACCCGGTGTGCGGGCATCGCAGAATACCCGATTGATCCGGCCCGTCGAGACGATATCCGTGGCGGCTCATCCAGCCGATCGGCTTGGCCGGGACCCCGGCCACCAGGGCGTAATCCGGTACATGATGTGTCAGCACCGCACCGGCCGCAATAAAGCAATAGCAACCCAATTCGATTCCGCACAGGATCGTCGCATTGGCGCCGACCGTGGCGCCGCGACGAAAATGGGTTGGCCGGTATTCGTTTTTGCGGCTGATCTGCGAACGCGGATTCACAACATTGGTCAATACACAGGACGGCCCTAAAAAAACATCGTCTTCGATGGTTGCGCCCTGATAGATCGAGACGTTGTTCTGGACCTTCACACAGTTGCCGATGCGGACTCCTTCGGCGATAAAAACATTCTGGCCGAAGCTGCACCGGCTGCCGATATGGACGTTTTTCATAATATGCGAGAAATGCCAAATCTGAGTGCCTTCGCCGATGGTGCAGGGCGAATCCACACAGGCTGTTTCGTGAACAAAATAATCCGGATGATCCGTTAGGTCGGACATGGGTGAGTTCCTGATGGTTTGACACGTGGGTGAAAATCCCCTTTGATCCCGACGGGATCGGCGTTTCGTATATCATAGACCAGATCGATGGCGGGCCGGGCGGTGGAAAGACCGAAGCCATTGCCGGTGAGGATCTGCTGATAGCTTTGAACATGCAGGTCGGTGAAGCCGTTGGAAAAATCGATTTGTTGGCCGTTGACGGTGACCGATCGATAGGTGGTGTAGCCTTTGGCTTTGCCGCGAAGGTCGTCGTGGTCAATCGACAGAAACCACCGGACCCGGGCTTTTTCAAGTTCCAGAAAACCGGCAGCGCGCCGAGGCCCGGATACATGGACCGTATTTTGTACGACCGGACCGAATATCCAGATCAGCATATCGAAGAAATGAATCCCTATGTTGGTGGCGATGCCCCCGGATTGATTCGGTTGGCCTTTCCACGAATACAAGTACCATTTGCCCCGCGGCGAAATATACGTCAGGTCAATATCGAATTTCTCGTCCGTCCGGCAGGCATTGACATGCGCTTTGAGGTCTTTGATGGCCGGATGCAGCCGCAGTTGAAGAATATTATATACCCGGCCGCCGGTTTCCGATTCGATCGTCTCCAGGGCATCGACATTCCACGGATTGAGCACCAGCGGTTTTTCACAGATCGCATGGGCTCCGACCCGCAACGCAAAGCGGATATGGGCGTCATGAAGATAGTTCGGTGAGCAGATCGAGACGTAATCGATTCGGTCTGCATTGCGGCGTTTGAGCTTTTCAATATGCCGGTCGAAGCGTTCGAATTCGGTAAAAAAATCCGCATCCGGGAAGTAAGAATCGATAATGCCGACCGAATCGCATTTATCGAGCGCAGCGACCAGTTTATTGCCGGTCTGGCTGATGGCCTGCATATGGCGAGGGGCGATATAGCCGGCGGCGCCGATTAATGCGAATTGTTTCATACCGACACCTCTTTTCGTGTGTGGCAAACGGCATTTTGTTCATTGCACCAGGCCCGCCAGATCTTTCGGTATGCCTTTTCGACGTCAGCGGCAAACATTTTGGCACAACATAAGCCGCTGGCAGCGATGCGTCCTCTCATAGAGATTCGGATCCGGCTCAGGGCGGCCGTGTTTTGAGCTAATGAAACGGCTTTGGCGATATAATCGGTGTCATTAGAGGCCGCAAAAAAAGCCAGACCGATTTTGCTTAAGATGCTTAATCCGGTTCGCGACATGTGGTGATCCCCGATTCGAGAGATCACCGGCACACCCATCCACAGGGCTTCACAGGTGGTTGTCGTACCGTTGTAGGGAAAGGTGTCCAGCGCAATATCGATCCGGTTGTAGAGGGCCAGATGGTCTTGCGGTAATTTGCACCAATCGATGATTTCAATTTTCTCGGCGTTCAATCCGCATGCGGTAAACATATCACGATAATAGGATTGGATATGATTATCGGCGGCACCCTTGATCTTTAACAGCAATGCGGCATTCGGGACCTGACGGATGATCTCGGACCATACTTTGGCGGTCTGAGAATTCAGTTTACAGTTGTTGTTGAACGACCCAAATGTGATGTAGCCGTTTTTAATTGCCGGCAATGGCTCAACCAGAGGTGCAAAATCCGGTGGACGATAGCATAAAAAGCCGCTGTCCAGAAACAGCAGCGTTTCGGTATAACGCGTTGAATGATCGGGTTTATCCGCCAGTCTGTCAGTCAGGCGATAATCGATTTGACTGATACCGGTGGTGTCGGGATATCCTAAATATGTGACTTGTATCGGGGCGGGCTTGTAGGCCATGACCGTTAGACGATTACCGCCGGTGTGGCCCGCTAAATCAACGAGGATATCAATTTCATCTGTTTCGATACACTCAACTACTTCAGCATCATTCATGTGAATGATATGGGTGTAATGATCGAATTTATCTTTGAAGCGGGCGGTGAAATTGTCCGGGAATTCCACATTGCCGTAACCATACAGTTCGAACTGATCTCGACGGTGGCCGTCCAGTAATGATTCAAAGAAATAGGCAACCGAGCTGCGTCTGAAATCCGGCGAAATATACCCGATTCGCAATTTTCGATCGGGATCGGGCATGTTTGGATGAAAGCGTTTGGCTAAGATTTCCGGTGCATAAAGCTGCTGCCAGCCGGTATGTTCATCAAGCATCGCATCCAGATCAGGCGACGGCAAATGATGCAGTCGAAACAAGTAATTGCTGTGGACCCTGGAATTACTGAGTTGTGAGAGTACCTTTTTAAGCATATCCAGCCCGGTTTCGATCTGACCGGTTTCCATCAAGACACGTGCCAGATTGGCTGCATGGCCGGGTTGCTCAGGTTCGATCTGAAGGGCTTTTTCATAATGGTTTTGCGCTTTGATCATTCGCCCCGTATATTGATACAGACAACCCAGGCGGTCATGCGCTTTGGCGTTGGGACCGAATTTTAAAATTTTGCGATACCATTGTTCCGCCCTGTGTTCCTGGTTGCATTTCCACAATACATTAGCAAGCATGAATATCAGATCGATGTTGGCAGGATCCTTTTTCAGCATGGAGTCAATGACATGTTCGCAATCCGGCGTGATCATTTCATTGACTTGGTCGATAGATCCCTGCTGTATTGCCGCTTCGGCATCCGTCAAAAGACGCGTAACATCGAGATGATCCAACCTATGATATTGTCCGGACATCAAATACTGCTCCGATAATAATGGCCGCTTGCACTAAGAACCTTTTGTTATTATCGGTATTTATAGAAACTTACGACAATTTTTTGAAGATTAAAAAATGCTTTTTCTCGGATGAGACCAGTTGTGAAATCTGGTAAAAATACGTAGGCCGACGTGTCAATCGGCAATTGCCTTCCATCCCTGATTTAACTCCTCCAGCAGGGCGATGACTTCATTGATCATCTGTTTGTCACATTTAATACTGGCCTGGTGAAGATGGCTGGCCATAAAAACATATAGTTTGCGCAGATTTTGTGCAATTTCTCCGCCCGCTTCAACATTCAGGACCGTATTGAGTTCGTTGATGATATCCAGTGTTTTATTAATATATTTGCCTTTGGCTTCGTAATTTTTTTCGTCTATAGCTTTATTGGCCAGTTTGAGGAATTTGATCGCTCCGTCGTATAACATGACAATCAGACGTCCTCTGCTTTGAGTCGAAACCGAAGTGTCCTGATAGGCGGTGGTCGGGTTCATGTTGGGAATACTCCGTTATTCAATAGGGTTGATCCGTTACGTTTTAACAAATGGGGAGATGATTAGTATCGTAACCATCTCCCCCCAATCAAATCCGTTTTTCAAAGAATTTATCGAAGCAGGGTCAGGGCCATCTGGGGCATAGAGTTTGCCTGCGAGAGCATGGAAACACCTGCCTGTGCAAGGACCTGGTTCCGGGTCATTTGGGCCATTTCCGTGGCCACATCGACGTCAGAAACACGTGATTCTGCTGCAAGGAGATTTTCGGACTGGATATTGAGCACGCTGACGGTGCCTTCCAGGCGATTCATCTTATACCCGAATTTGGCTCGGGCGGTATCTTTGGTGCCGATTGCGGTATCCAGACGAGTCAGGGCAGTTTTTGCACAGCTTGTGCCGTCAATTGCCAGACCGGTCAGATTCAGGCCGCTCGATGCACTGGTCATGATGCTGCCGGTAACGTCGATCTTATCGCTAGTCAGCTCACCGAAGTGGATCGAGTAAGTGCTGGTATCATCCAGCATGCTGATGCCGTTAAACTTGGTGGATGAGGCGATACGGTCGATCTCCTGGCGCAGCTCGTCAAACTCGTTCTGCATAATGGTTCTCTGGGCATTCGAATAGGAACCGGTGGTTGCCTGTTCGGCCAGTGCCTGCATACGAATTAGGACGTCGTCGATGGTCGCCATCGCACCTTCCATCGTCTGAAGCATTGAGATTCCGTCCTGAGCATTACGTGCACCCTGCTGAATAACAGCAATGTCCGCACGCATCAGCTCCCTGACCGCTAGGCCGGCTGCATCGTCTTTCGCGCTGTTGATTCGCAAGCCCGAAGACAACCTTTCGACAGACTTGGCCAAATTATCATAGCTTTGGCCCAGATGTCGAGCAGCATTCACTGACATGAGGTTGTTCTTAATTGCTAACATTTCAGTAGCTCCTTAATAAAATTTCCAAAAACGCGTACTTGGCCCTATCAAGCCTAAATTGATGTGCCCGTGCACATACAACTCTTTTATTGCCATTTTCGTGAGAAGCGGGGTAAACTTAAGGGGTTTTTATGATTGGGTTGCCCAAAAAAATGGGTAATTTGGTTAGGACCTGTAATATGATTTATCTTCATGCTGTTATGGGCTATTTGAAAGAAAATAATGCGAACAGGCGATTTAAAAAAAATCAGAAAAATATTTTTTTTGAAATCATTATGATGTTGGGCATCTTATTGTGTTGTTCCCTTTTTTCTCCGCGGAAAAAAACTCAAAGCACAGTTCCGATAAAAACCATATTTATCTGAATTCAACGCGATCCGCAAAGCCCATTGGATGATAAAAGGCGGGCATTTGCCGAAATGTGTTGATTTTGATTTCATATATGTGGTATAATACACACACGATGGGGGTAATGAGGTGATCAAAAGGATATCACATACGGTTATTCGTTCGGTTTATCTAAACCACTGTGCCGCGTCATGCGACCGCAGGCCGGCCCGAATGGACCGGTTTCATCGTCGTATGGGATTTCATCGTAAAATCGACATGCCTTATAACGTTTGCCCCTTCAACAGTAACCATGCCGTCGGCCAGTTTATTGATTATTATGCATAAGTTATAAATCGCTTGCTATCGGGGTTATCCAGTAAATGTTAAAATAGGAAGTATGCGCTGAAATGGCCCGATTCTTAATACCTTTTCACAAACAAAAACAGCGAGATTTGGTTTTCTCGCCGTTTTTGCTTCGTTGGCCTATATCGGATTTTGTCAGACACCAAACGTTGCAATATGTTCTGCAGTCTTTCGAATATTCTCAGGTGTATCGAGTTGGCCTGATAGAATCAGTTGCCGCGCTTTATCAATTTTATTGTCATTGTCCGCCTGTAAGTGCAGCGCTTGCTCGATGAGCGTTGTGTAACGTGTTTTTATCTCTGCACTTAGCTCATTGGCTGCATTGTTTTTTGCCGCGGACGGTTGATTGCCGTGTTGTTCGCTCATTGCCGGTAAATGGTTGTTATTAATTTTTTCAATCATCGTTATATTCTTTCCCTTAGGTTTTCACTGTCATTGTCGTAGCCTTTGGAAAAAACTTTAATATTTTTTGGAAAAAAAGAAATACTTTTCAACATTTTAATTAAGCACCCCCTTATATTTGGCCGACAAACAGAATTTATTAATTTTCATCGTCCAACGTTTCCGCGATTTCAAATGCCACAAATTTGGCGAATTTTATGGGGCTGACCATAATCAATTTTTCTCTTAAGGGGACCAAATCCATTTCCATCTGTGAATTAAAATAAGCATTGATCCGCTTTTGCACGGTTTTATCTTCGGTATCCCAGACTTGATCAATGGCCCAGACCAGCCGGCCGTCTGACAAATTCAGTAATTTAAGCTGTATGGCCATATACATGTGCGGATAGGGGCGATAGCCGGTGATGGTGCCCACTAAAACAGCATCGGTTTTGAGTTTGTTGCGCATCTGGTTCAATTGCACCAGCGAGTATGTGGAACCGAGATCTAACTGCAGGCTGCGCCATTGGGGGTCATTTTGCGGGATGATCTTCATGCTGAACAATTGTTTCTTTTGAAGGGCCTGATACAGCGATTCGGTCATGTCCCTGGAAATCTGGGGAAAACCGGACATATTATTCAGTTCGATCACTGCGATTGTCCCAATTGAGTTTAACGCCGAGGGGCTGCTGAGAAAGTAATGAGTCTCGGCGGGCCGATAATAGCATCCTGAAATCAGTCCGGCCGCCAAGAGCCAACAGATCACATGGAAAATGAATGGCTTATCCATTGGTGCTTCCTTCCGTTATTTTCGTCGCTTGCTCCGACGAGGTTTGCGGTAATGCATTCGGATCGATCTGGCCGCCGAGTACCTGCAGGATCTTATATAGCGTTTGCAATTGAGCCTTGTCGGCTTCGCGTATTTCATCGCGGAATCCCAGTACGCTGGTTTTCCAGTTATTTAGCTCGATCCGTGTTTCGATCAATAGGTCATTGGCCTCGTTCAGTTCTTTTTGCGTTTTATCAAACTCGGATTGCGTTTGCTGAAGTTTTGCTTTAAGCGATTCATTTTCGTTGGATAATAATTCGTTTTGTTTTTTTAGAAACAGCAGCTCATTTGAAGCTTCGGCATATTTTTCGGAAATCTCGATAGCGGATTCCACGGCGGTCGGCCCGGTCGGCATGGCATTTTGGAAGCGTTTATCGGCGGCGTTGGCGCCGTCATCCGACCGGAAAACGACTTCGATCGGGTCGCGCAGTCTGCAACTCGAGAAGGTTAAGGTCATTACGATTAGCACGATCAATATCGATTTGCGGGTTTTCATTTGTCATTCCTTTAATGATTGATCTCAGTTTTATTTTCATACATACATTTAATTCGGTTTGTTTGGCCGCATTGACACGTGATTTCAATAATCGCATAGGTTTTATTTTGTTCGACCACTGCTGCCTGTGGATTACCGGGTTGTCCGGCCGCACCCGCCGGTTGACCGGACGGTTTCGATGTATGGGTTGAAACCGTCAGCTTATGGGTTCCGGTGATATTAATTTGCCCTGACTTTATAATCGTACATTGGTCATTCATGGTTTAAGCTCGATAATCAATATGGTCATTGGATGTATTATTCTCATCGACATCGTGTTCTGTATTCGCGTCTAAATGCGCCACCGCCCCAGATTGCGGTTTGGTGGGGGTATGTTCTTCACCCTGTTGTTTTTGCCGTTTTTCTTTTCGCTGCTGGACGGGTTTGAGGCCCGAAATGCTTTGCAGCCCTTTGATTTTTTGAATACTGTTGAGATCTTTATCCGCCATCGTTCCACTGCCTTAATTGGGTTGATAGGTTAAATAAAGCGCTGGAATGCAATTGACTGACTCTGGCTTCCGAGATATCGAATACCTCGGCGATTTCCTTCATGGTCAATTGCTTTTGATAATATAATATAATGATTTGTTGCTGTCGTTTGTGTAATTGCCCGATTGCTTTGACTAACTGGTCGATCAATTCTTCCTTTTCGAGTCGCTGCTCAGGATTATTATATTGGTCGCTGGGCAGCAGGCAGCTTAGGCCGGGAAGGTCAGATGAAGAGGTATCCAGTGAAAAGAATTGTTTAATACGGGCATGTGAAAAGGTTTCGTAGAGTTTCTCCAGGCTGATGCCCGCTTTCTCGGCTAATTGTTCATCGGTCGGGGGCGAGCCAATTTCCTCACTCAATTCGGAGCTGGCCTGTGAAATCTGCCGAATTTGTTTGTCCACATTGGCCGGCACAAACGACCAGCTTCGCAGTTCGTCGAGTACCGCCCCCTTGATCCGAATGTAGGCATATGTTTTGAATTCAGCGTTATGACCGGGATCATAATCATGCGCTGCTTTGACCAGTCCGAGCGTTCCGGCGGACACCAAATCGTCGTATGTCAGCGGCGGTTTGATATAACTGACCACCCGCTGAATAATTTTGTGAACCATCGGCAGTAACGCTTCGATTTGGTGGTCATCCACCTGTTTGGCGGCTTGATGGTCGTATGCCTGCCGCGCGGCCGCCTGAAGATGTTGACTGCAGCTCAGTGCAATATCGTGTTGTTTATTCGTTTGAGTCGTCACGGGCGATATCTTCCTGTTTTTTGGCCTCACGATTAACGATTGCCGAGATCAAAAGGGCGTTGATCGCTTTGGCGATCACCATTGTAGCCGCATAAACACATAGACTGGCGATGAGTGCTCGCTTACAGCACGTAAATGGTTCCATCCCGCTGAGTATCCCTAAAAAGGCGATACAAAAATAGCTGATGATGGCGCTTTTAACCGCAATTTTCGACATATCAAAAATCATTATTATTTTTTATTTGGCTCCAATAAGCTCCTGTTCCATCTCTGCGTTTTGTCGGGTATCGATCGTTTCCACTGATTCAATCTGTGTGCCCAGAACAATTTCATCATAGGCGATTACCGGAAGCTGGGGAATCGTTCGTGATAATACGTTAGCCAAACTTGAACGCAGTCTCGAATCGCAAAGCAAAATAACTTTTTCTTTACCTTTATTCATGGCGGACTTCCATGCCAGTGCGGTCTGGTTGCTGATCTCCATGGCCTTCTCACTGGTCAGGTCCAGTTCGATCACATTGTTTTCCTGTTTCAGAGCAGATAACAATTGATGTTCCAAGGAGGGCTCAAATGTGATTGCCGCGACTGTTTTGTTTTCGTCCATATAGGTATGTGTGATCGTGCGGCTGAGACTTTTGCGAACAAGTTCCGTAAGTAATTCGATATTTTTGGTTTTCGGTGCATTTTCAGCCAGCGATTCGAGAATAATGGATAATTCACGGATCGGGATCTGGCACGCCAGCAGGTTCTTCAGCACGCGTTGTAAAATACCGACCGATATGGTTTCGGGGATTAATTCACCGACTAATGACGGTTCGAAATTTCGCAAACGATCCACTAATTGCTGGACATCTTCGCGGCTGAGCAGTTCGTGTGCGTGTTTTTTGAGGATTTCGGATAAATGCGTAATAAAGACCGATTCCGGATCGATCACCGTATAGCCGGCCAGGTTTGCGGCTTCTTTATTATCGGCGCTGATCCAAAGCGCCGGCAGACCATAGACCGGTTCGGCCGTCTCGATCCCGCTGACGGGTGTATGCACATTGCCCGAATCCATCGCCAAGAACATATTCGGCCTCAATTGCCCCTGGGCAACGACGTGGTCGAACAATCTAATCTGGTAAGTGTTGGATTCCAGGTTAATGTCATCACGGAGTCGAACCAGCGGGATAATGATCCCCATTTCCTGAGCAAACTTTCTGCGCAGTGCACCAATACGATCGAAAATCTGGTTATTTTTTCGCGGATCGACCATCGCGATCAGTCGAATGCCGACATGCACCGAAATCCGATCCACGTCCAGCAATTCTTCGATGGGTTTTTCCTGTTTTTGGGCGTGTTCATCCGTGTTCGATTTTTTTCCATCCTTTTGTTTTTGGGCTCGGCCGATGGTTTGAGCGGTAAGGGCACAGCCTGCCGCTAACAGTAAAAAAGGCAGCTTGGGCAGTCCGGGCACAAAGGCCAGTGCGGTAATAATCACCGCAGCAATGCCTAACGGCTGGGCCGCCTTGAGGAATTGTTTGTTAAGGTCCTGACCTACGCTGTATCGGGAGGATATTTTCGTGACCAGAAAACCGGAGCTGACCGAGATGATCACCGAAGGGATCTGGCTGACCAGTCCGTCACCGATAGACAGCACCGAATACGTTTTAATGGCCTGGCTGATATTCATGCCATTGGCGTAGCCCATGGCAATCCCGCCGATGAGGTTGACCGCTGTAATGATAATGCCGGCTTTAGCGTCACCGCGAATGAATTTACTGGCCCCGTCCATGGCCCCGTAAAATTCGCTTTCTTTCACTATCTTCTTTCGTCGCTTGTTGGCCTGCTCTTCGGTAATAAGCCCGGCGTTCAGATCGGCATCGATGGCCATTTGCTTTCCCGGCATGGCGTCCAGCGTGAACCGTGCGGACACCTCACTGATGCGCTCGGCTCCTTTGGTGATCACAATAAACTGGATCACCACCAGGATCAAAAAGATGACCATGCCCACAACCAGACTGCCGCCGGCCACGAATTGGCCGAACGTCTGAATGATTTTTCCCGCATCGCCCTGCAGCAGAATCAGGCGGGTCGAAGCGACGTTGAGCGAAAGCCGAAACAGGGTAACAAAAAGCAGCAGCGACGGAAACGTGGACAGTTCCAGCGGTTCGCAGGAACATAGTGTAACCATCAATACGGCGACCGCAACCGATACACTGCACGCCAGCAGCATATCCAGCATAACCGTCGGCAGCGGGATCAACAATGTCGCCAGCACCGTCATCAGTCCGAAGGCCAGAATCACGTTGCTGGATGTCGCGCCTTTATTCGGTTGGATAGGGTTGTTGTCCATTTTATTTTGTCTGTTCCGGCAAACCTGCGATATCCTTGATCTTGACGGCAAAGCGGTCGTTGATTACCACGACCATTGCGGTTGCGAATTTGTGATCTTTGATGTAAAGATCAACGGGGGCGTCAATGGGTTTGTCCAGCGGGATCACCGATCCCGGCCCCATAGTCAGCAATTGCTGGACCGGCAATTCGGTTTTACCGATACTGACGGTGACCGGCATGGTGATATCCAGCAGCACATTGATACCGGCCGCGTCTTTGCCGGTCGTTTCCGGACTGACCTCTTCGTATTCCACCGCCTGGGCGTCGGTTTGGTCCGCGGCTTCGTTTTCTTGAGTTTTTTCGTCGACAGATTCTGTTTTCGGCATGATGGCCCTCTTTTATTTAGCGTTAATAAGATGTTCAGTGATCAATATGGCGTGCCGATCATCGGCTTTAACGGGATATCCTTTAAAGAAAGGACGACTTTCCACGGTGGCGTTGATCGGTTCATGGGTGTTTTTCGACAACAGCAGGATATCCCCCGGCTCGAGACTCATCAATTCTTCCAGCGTCAGGTGAACATTGGCCAGTTGGGTTTGAATGGAGACCGTTGCGGCCTTAATATTTTCAAGCATCGTGTTTTTGACAGTTTCTTCGGCAGCTCCGGCCGACTGGTGGTCGTTCGGATTGATCATCCTGTCCAGTGAAGCACTCCCAACAATGATGGAAAAGGGCGAATCTTTTTCGTTATTGGCCAAATGCGATGTAAAATCCATTTTACAGAATTCGCATCCGCTTTCGTAATCGAACGGCAAAACACCGTGGAAAATCGTCGGATTCACGGTGAACTGAATTTGGGCCGCCTGGCCCGCCGCATTTGTCAGGGCCAATACAATATCCATTAATAAGGATTCCTCAAGACCGGACAATTCGGTGTTGTCTTTTTGAGGGTCCGCATCTCCCAGTAATTTGGTGATCCAGTCCGTGGTGGTATCTGAGGAGATGACCAATGCCCCCTGATACATGGAAAAGGTGTCCGGCGATTCCGGAACGCTTTGAAACCCAACCACATATTGACCGGGTTCGCTGTTGCCGAGCATGCCGGGGACATCAATGTCGAACAGTTCACTGATTTCGCAAAATTTGATCTCGATAGGTTGATTGAAGACGTCGGCCAGTTTGGCGGCGGCTACACCGGTGAATTTCTTGCAGAAATTATTCAATCGATTCCGCCGCGTTGTATTCCAATAATGCGGTTTCGTCCAGTCATATTCCTGAGCATCGGCGGCATTCTCAACCGGCGCAGCCCGATTGACCGACCGAAGCAGGTCGATACATTTTTGGCGTCTTATTTTATCCGGCTGAGAGGTCATTGTATGGCGAATTCCTTAAAAAGAACATGCTTGATCCGCGGTTTGGAATCGGGATAAAGGGTCTCATTCACCGCATCGACGATATGCGATTGAATACGCTTGAGATTTTTATCGCCGGTAACATCTTCCAGTGTCAAACTGGCCAGATAAATAGTTACCCAGTTGATCAGGATCGGTTTTTTTTCATCGAGCAGAACTGTTGTTTTATCCTGTGGAGCCGCTCCGTCAATCTCCAGTGTCAGGGTCGTACGAATATAACGGGTCGCCCCCGGTTCGTCAAGATTCGCCACCACCGGTTCGAGATCGTAATACCAGTTTTTTTGATTTTTGAGATCCACCTCCGGCTCGCCCTCGGTTTGTGCTTCGGTTTCAAAGGATGCTTGTTCGGGTCCGCCGGCGATGATCCTGCCTAAAAAAAAGCCCGACCCGCAGCATATCAGCAGTACCGCAGCACCGATGATGAACGGCAGCAGACTGCGTTTTTTGGCCTCTTTTTGTTCTTGACCGTCTTGTTCTTGTTGTTGTGTTTGTTCGTTTTCAGGTTCAGCCATAGCTTTATTCCTTATGCAGGTTGAAGATGCCCTTGTTCTCGATATTTTCGGATTTTATCGCGTAGTGTTCGATCGCTGATCCCCAGGATACGTGCGGCCTGGGTTTTATTGCCTTCGTTTTGCCGAAGGGTATCCAGAATCGCCTGACGTTCCACCGCTTCGAGCGGGACACCGCCCAGATTGCCTGATTCATCAAGTGCGGTTGTTGAGCCATAACAGGGTTCCTGGACCATCGGTTGCAACTCATCAAATAACCAGGATACATCCGCCAGGGTGAGTACGGGACCATTGCCCAGGATTAATGACGTAACAACAACATTGCGAAGCTGACGGATATTGCCCGGCCAATGGTAATTCGAAAAAATATCCATCATGGCTGGATCAAGAGATTCAATCGTTCGCCGAGTCTGTCGCACATATTCGTTGACAAAATACCAGACTAAATCTTCGATATCTTCCTTTCGATCTCGTAATGGGGGCACCTGGATACGGATGCCGCTAAGGCGATAATAAAGATCTTGGCGAAATGTGCCTTTTTGCACTTCGTCGAGCAGGTTTTTGTTGGTGGTACTGATGATTCGAACGTTGACTTTGACACTATGGTTGCCGCCAACACGTTCGAAGTCCTGTTGTTCGAGGACACGCAGCAGTTTGGCCTGGAAGTTCAGGGGGGTTTCGGTGATCTCGTCGAGCAGCAATGTTCCGCCGTGTGCCATTTCGAAGCGGCCTTTGCGCCGATCCAGCGCACCGGTAAATGCCCCTTTTTCATGACCGAACAATTCGCTCTCCAGCAAACTGTCATTCAGGGCGGCACAGTTGAGTCGAATATACGCGCCGTCAACACGCTGACTGTAATAATGGATCAGACCGCTGATCAGCTCTTTTCCGGTCCCGCTTTCGCCGCAGATCAATACCGGTACGGCAGATGCGGCCACTTGTTTAGCCAGTTGGACGGTTTGTTTCAGTTTCGGACTTTTTCCGACAATGCGATACACCGTTCGGTCGTCCTCTTGGGCCCTGACACACTGATGAATTTCCTGGTTTGGAACAAGATGATCTAAAAGCTGTTCGATCTTGTTGCGATCAAGCGGTTTGACGACAAAATCGTAAATGCCGCATTTCAGTGCTTCGACGGCTGCAGCAGCTAATTGTTGATACTGTTGCAATGGGGGGGCAGACGCCATCATAATGACCGGAAGTTCAGGCGTTTCTTTTTTGATCCGGTTCAATAATTTAAAGCTGTTTGTGGCAGTCGGGATATCCCGCCGCAGGAATATAAGATCAAATGACTGCTTTTCAAGTATATCTATGGCGGATTGATAGTCATTGGCCACTGTGCCGCGAAGGCTTTTGCCGGCCAATGCTTGCAATAACAGCCGTTTGGTGTCGGTATCCGGATCGACGATCAGAATATCGGCACCGGGTTTAGAACAAAAGGTGTTATCGGTATTAATCACGTGCTGCCTCCATCTTCAACAGTTGTTTTGCAGATTGTATTTTGGTTTTGGGATCGTTTTGGACCATCCAGTTGAGCAATCGGATTCTGGATTTTGCCAGTTGTGCCCATGGACTGGTCGGATATATTTCGATAAGTTTGGTGTAAGCCTGGATCGCTGCGATAGAATCGCTGTCTTTCAGACAGTTGCCGATTTGCAGCAGTACCCACGCCGGCGTATTCGACGTATCGTCTTCTTCGAATTGATCGAAAGCGATCTCATAATATTGAGCCGCAATTTTCAGACAGTTGCTATGAAAGAGCATTTCCGCCAGTATCAGGGGATTTTCAATGTCATTCGGATTGGTGTTTATCAATTCTTTGAGTTTTTGAATATTGGCCGGGGATAGTTTATCGTCGGTAGAGGAGTCGCTATCCGGGACCGGTTGTCTCATGGTATCGGGTGTTTCGACTTCAATTTCAGGTTTCGGTTCAGTGTTTTGGGGTACCGTGACAATTTTCGGTTCCGGTGACGCTGGATGTTTTTCTTCGGTATGCGGCACAACTTCTTGTTTTGGGGGCTCCGAATTCGATACTGACGGCAAATCGCCGAACTGCACGGCATTTAGTTTACTGATCAATGATTGGATTTCATGCTGAGTGGGATTTTGACTTTGCATATCCGGTGCGCTGAGCCGTGCCTGCCAGAACTGGCGGTTCGCCGGTGTGGACGGCTTGTGAACAAGGAAAAAATCCCCATTATCGGAAACAGTAACATTCTTGGCGAAATTAATTTCGTTGCTATTGGGAAGTTCGCATTTTTCCCAGGATGATTCGACGATCGCAGCGGGCGGCAGGGCGATGCTTAAATCATTATGATCGGTGTTTTCGCCGAAGTCATCGAGCATGTGGACCGGGTCCAGCGGATCGTTGCCGAATGCTTCAGCACCGATCAACGATGCGATCATTAGCGTTAGGATAAGCAAATTGGTAATTATTGTTCTTTCCATTGACCTAAAAATGCCATTACGGCTTTGTCATAATGATGTTGTTGCTGGTACGCCTGGCCCAGTATGTGTAAAATGCTGTTTCGCTGAGATTCGGATAAGGACCTTTCCAGCATCATCTTACACACCTCAATGGTTTTTTGATTTTGATTCAATATCATATAAAGTTCGGCTAAACGGATGCCGGTTTCGTTCGTCAGGGTTTCACGGTTCGTCGTGACCAGCAGTTTGTCCAGATATTGACAAGCGTGTTGATCGTGTTTTTGTGCGATACTGCAATACGCCAGTTCCATACAAATCCGGGCTTTGATTTTCGGATCGGTCACAAATTGATTTTTTTCATTTAAAAAGACCGCCGCTTTTTCCGGCAGGCCCATTTCGCGCAGCACCCTGCTTTTTAACAGCAGAATTTCGATCGCAGCGGTATCGCTATGAACCGAGGGATATACATCTTCTAATCGTTCGAGTGCATCGACGAATCGTTTGAGCTGAATATACCCGTTGACCAGCGAAGAGATCGTTTGAATATATTGTGATTTGGATAATTTGCCGTCCAGGGCCAATTCGAATGCCGCGCAGGCTTTCTCATACTGGTTTTGGGCCACCCAGGCTTTGCCGGACAGTAAATATGCCGTTTGACGTTGGGGATTCTGCGTATCCTTTGTGAGGTTAAAGTATCTGGCCAACCATTTCTGACAGTTTGGATAATCCTCGATCTGATAAAAGCAATGGGCGGCCCCCATGGCCGCATCGATCTGTGAATTTAAGGATACCGCCAGGTTAAAGACCTTGCGATACAGTTGGACCGCCTCCTCGTGCCGACCGGTTTGAGCGGTTGTCTGGGCCAGATACCAACACCCCTCTACTGAAATCGGTGCATCCGGGTATTGTTCGACCAGTTGCCGCAAATCCTTACACGCGGCCTCGTAATTCAGGATTTTCGCTTTGATGCGACTGGCATATAGCAGGGCATAAGGGGCGAGCGGCGAATGAGCGAAACGATTAGCGAGCAGTTTGTATTCGGCTAATGCTTCATCAATACGTTCGCGACCGCGATAAATCAAAGCCAATGCAAAGTGCGCCATATCCAATCGCGGGTCGTCATGATGGTTCAAAATAAACTCACGCCACAGGCTGATGGCTTCATTGCTGAGTAGTCCGATGTGTCGTGAAAAAACCGTATATTCGGCCGGGTTATCGATTGCGATTTGGTTTTCTCCGTTTTTACGGGCCAACAGACCGCAGGCACCGGCAGCGATCCGAAACAATGCTTCGGGTGCCAATTCAGCACAATACAATTTCAACGGTCGTTTTCGGATAGTGGTGTTTTGGCTGTTCCATATAATATCCATTTTGGCCGCCACCGCAATTCGGGTCATCAACTCCTCGATCGAAGCCTGAAAGCAGGACGCCGAATAACAATTTGTTTTTTTTGTGGATGGCTCGGAAAAAGGCATCGCTTCGAGGGTTGAGACTACCGGGGCTAAAACACTTTGCTGAAGTTTTTCCAGACCCGAATTAAGTAATGTCTCTATTTGGTGTTGATCCATCTGATTGAAGACCGTATCGAACGTTTCTAACGCCGTCTGGAGTTGTTGGCTTTGCACTTCATATTCACTGAGCTGCATCAGTTCCTTGGTGATCGCTTGTGCAGCCATAAACTGACAATTCCGCTTGAGCCTTGCGCTGAGATACTCGTCAAATCCGGCCGCATCGATCAAAGCGAGGGCCTGGTATGCACGCATGTGTGAGTTTAAGTATTGTTTTTTTTGCATCTCCAGCAGACTGATCTGAAAATTCGATAATACCGCGATCGCCGGATAGTTGGATTTTGCCAGATTCTGAAAGATGCTGAAAGTTTTTTCGATGTCCGCCTGGCCTTTAGCGCATAGGGCCATTTTATACCGGAGCAATTCTTTGAGCCCTTTGGAACGTTTATCAAGGGGCAAGTGGTGATATAATTTTTCCAGAACATCATAAGCGCCTCGATAATCACCGTCCATATAGTATTGATTGGCCAGGACCAGGCCGATCGGCTCGTCGCTGCGAGATGTTTCCACGGGCTGTTTGTCGCGCAAAGACAGTTTGGACTCAGGGATAAGGGTATTCGGATCCGCACTGTATGGTGTATTCGGTGCCGGGCGTATCACGCCGGCCAGCGCATACAAAAGAATAGCAGCGACGAGCACGATGCCTGCCAAAAGCGCTTTTTGTAAAAGGGTCAGTTGGGTTATGAATAATACCAATGAATGGAGGGGTTTCGGGGCCGCCTCACGGTTGATATGGTTAAGCAGTTTGTCTAAGTGACCGTCATCGGCAAAGAGATCTGTTTCGTCCGGCAGCGACCCGGAGGGGGTATGCGGGACACCATCACCTTGTGCCGACGATTCTTCGTTCGTTTTAAAAATGTCGTCGTTCTCTTTTGTCATAACAGCCCAAATCGATATTGTCACACCCTGTCTATTAGAAACAGCAAGATCTGTGCCAGAACGACGAAAACTCGCGAAAGGGCTGTTTGAAAAGCAATTATGGCTTTTTGAAAGAGACCGGGTGTTTAATGAAATGCAACACGTGTCATGTTTCTAAACAATTGTAGAAAATCTGATGGATGATTTAAGCAATCGAAACCGGAGCGGACAAATCTTTATCGGACGTGTTTTCCTGTTTGATGTTATGTTGTTTGACCTTGGCGTACAAAGTTGCGCGGGTAATTCCCAAAAGGGCGGCGGCTCGTGTCTTTTGCCATCCGGTCTCACGCAGTGCGCGGGCAACCAGCTCACGTTCGGCTTTGGCCAGTGAAAAGTCTTTGATCTTATCGATGGCACAAACGAATTCATCGTGCCGGGTGGCCGGATCGATCACGATACTGTTTAAACCAATTTTGTCGGTTGTTTCCAGCATGATCGCGCGTTCCATAACATTGCGAAGTTCTCTAACATTTCCCGGCCAATCGTATTCCTGCAAGACTTCAAGGGCAATTTTGGTAATCTGGGTAACATTTTTATTGTTCGGCGGCAGGATATCAGATGTCTCAAGAAAGTATCGAGCTAATAAGGGGATATCCGATCGCCGATGAGCGGAGCGGATTTCTGCAAGGTGGATTGGAAAGATATTTAAGCGATAATACAGATCCTGGCGGAATTTTCCGGAGCTAACTTCTTTCAGCAAATTGCGATTACTGGATGCGATAATGGTTGCCTTGCAACGTAAGTCATTGTCTCCGCCAACTTTACGAAATGTTTTTTCCTGCAGGATGCGCAGCAATTTGGCCTGCAGATCGATTGGCATTTCGCTGATTTCATCTAAGAAAAGCGTTCCTTTGCCGGCAAGCTGCAGAAGTCCCGTTTTATCGTTGTCGGCACCGGTAAATGAACCCTTGACATGGCCGAATAATTCTGATTCCAGTAAAGTTGGGGTTAATGCAGCGCAATTAACCGCGACAAACGGATGGTCGGCATGTCGATGATGGTGAACCGCTTTGGCGGCCAATTCTTTACCGGTACCGGTTTCGCCCGTGATCAAAATGGGATTGCAGTTGCTGCCAGCTGCAATTTTGATATTCTCTATGGTTTGAAAAACGGCTTTGCTTTTTCCGGCCATCCCGACCGCAGCCGCCAGTTCATCCTGAAAAAATTCAGTATGATGATACGTATGCGGTGTTTGGTCTTTTTCTATTCGTCCGATAATTGTTTTAAACTGCATGGGGATGTCATCGATGGCAAGGTAATCCAATACCCCAATATTCATGAGTGCTTTCTTTTGATTATCATCATAGGATGGTGTCACGCATATGACGGGGATGGGATGAATTTCCTTTTGGATCAATTGCTGCAATTGCGTGATCGAGCAGGGAGTTTTGACCATGATCAAATCCGGTTCGACCATGTTGATCATCTGAGTGCTTTCGGCAAGGTCGTCTGCTGCGAATACCTCGTGTGCAAATTGTTGTACTAACGGATGGATTGCTGGGTCGGTGCCAACGATCAGAATGCGATGCAGTGTACACGTGTCTTTCAAACGAACAACTCCTCAATCATGTTGAAAACTATTCTATTTTTTCATTTCCATCTCCCTGTTAGATAAGTTAATCGTCACTCGAATTTTGTTAACTTTAACTTTTTATGGGACTTGCCGATAATACGTGAATTCACGATGTAATAATGATTTTTTTATAGGGGCCAAGGCGATGAAAAAATTTCCGGAATAATTATCCGGACAGCCGGCTTTTAGGATGTATCCATCGAATCTTGATGAGTTTATAACTCTATATAAAAAAAGAAGATATGCACTTTATTGACAGTTGCAAATAAATTGGCACGTTACTTGCTGTATATACATTCGGTTAAATTTGGAGAACGAAAATGAGTTCGATTAGTCCGATAAACAGTTCAAGTGACATCCAAACCGATTATATGAAACTGCTGGTTACCCAACTGCAGAATCAAAATCCTTTTGAACCGATCGATAACAATCAAATGGCTATGCAGCTTACCCAGTTTTCCCAACTGCAACAGCTGGAAAACATGAACTCAAATTTTCAGCAAACTCTGTTAGCGACCCAATTGAACTATGCCAATTCGCTGATCGGTAAAGAAGTTCACTATGGCGTAATCGCACCGGACGGGACGCCGGGGATTGAAACAATGCAGGTCGAACAAGTATTATCGGACAATGGCGAGATACGACTCGCCGACGACCAGAAAACAATAGCACTGAATGATGTGCTTTCAATCAAGGGATAAGGGTATTCGGATAACTCAATAGGAGACGATAAAATGAGTTTTGCACTGTCAGCAGGTGTCACCGGGTTACAGGCTCATCAAAAAATGCTGGATGTGGCCGGTAATAACTTAGCCAATGTCAATACTACTGCCTTTAAGGCAGGCAGAATTACCTTTTCGGAACTGTTAAGCGAGACGATTAAGAAAGCCTCGCAACCGACAGGTACCGTTGGCGGGACGAATCCTCAGCAAATGGGCAGCGGCGTGGGGGTTTCCGGTATTGCACCGAACATGTCGCAGGGCAACATTGTAAATACCGCCAATCCGCTTGACCTGGCCATTGAAGGCGAGGGCTATTTTGCTTTAAATGACGGCCAACAAAGTATTTATACGCGAGCTGGTGCGTTTGCGGTGGATGCCAATTCAAATTTGGTTGACCCGGCGACCGGCTATATTGTTCAACGTATCGGTTCGGTCGGCGAAAGCGACGGTTTCCAGGTTCCCGGATCCAGCGATGTCAATGTTCCTTATGATGTTGCAATGCCGGCTAAATCCACCTCAGAAGTTAAAGTCACAGGAAATTTGAGTTCAGATGCAACCCTGGCAACGACTCAGACCAATGTATTGAATTCCAATATCGCTTTTACCACATCCAGCGGCAATACCCCTACAGGTACGACGCTTTTAACCGCATTGGATCAATATACCGCCGGTACACTTAGTTCTGCATCGATCAATGTATCCGGCTACGATCATGACGGGACGGCTTTGACCGATTCCAGCGGCTTGTCCGTTACCGCGACGACAACACTGAACGATCTGGTTTCGCATATCAACACAGTCCTTGGCAGTTCGGCAACCGCATCCTTGGTAAATGGTAAGATCAGGATCACCGATGCCGAAAGCGGATATAGTTTATCGGACCTGAAATTGACTTTTTCCAACAGCGGCACCGCCGCCATGACAATGCCATCCTATTTTGAAGTATCAACAGTTGGCGGCGATGAGGTGAAAAATGTGAATATTACGGTTTATGATTCACAAGGCGGCAGACACGTTTTATCCGGCGCATTTGTCCGTACGGATACGGCCAACACATGGGATATGATACTCACGTCGATCACGGGCAATATTCAGGACCTGACATTTGATAATCGCAGGATACGTGGGATCGAATTTGATGCCAGCGACGGTTCGTATTCGGGATTGAACAGCACCATCGGCGACACATCGCAGTTTGTGGTCACGTTTGCCCATGACACAGCCAATCCGCAAACAATCGAAATATCTGCTGGTACGACCGGGCAATTAGATGGGTTGACACAATTTGCCGGCAGTTCAACGGCCGTGGCGCGTGAACAGGATGGCTACGAGGCCGGCCGCTTATCCACCGTGTCGGTCAATAATGAAGGCATTCTGATTGGCGCGTTTTCAAACGGGATTAAAAAGAACATTGCAACCCTACAGGTGGCACTTTTTCAGAACACCTCCGGCCTGGAAAGTCTCGGTAACGGTTATTTTATTCCGTCGGCGAACTCCGGTGAGGCGGTGGCGACCCAGGCCCTCTCCGGTGGTGCCGGTTCGATCCACGGCGGGTCTTTGGAAAAATCCAATGTCGATGTCGCCGGCGAGTTCGTCAATATGATTCAGGCACAAAACGGTTTTCAGGCAAACGCCAGAACTATTCGGGTGGCGAACGATATTCTGAGAGAATTAACCGGCTTGATAAGGTAGCGTCTTTAACGATGATACACGTTTTCACAGAGGCAATGAACGAGGGCCTGAAGCTGCAACCGCGGCTTTGGGCACTTGCTCTTTCAGCATATGACCGATGGGAAGCGGCCAGGCGGTTCGGCGGTAATTCACAGGGATACCGTTGGTTTTTAGTCATCGCCGCAATCGTCTTGCTGGTCCTGCTGATGATTTTGGTTTTGATTAGTTTTCGGACCCACCGAAAGAAAGATACACAGGGCGATACACTTTTTTACGAATATGCCCGAAAACGAGGGCTCAGTTCTGCCGAGAAAAACCTTTTATTGGAAATTGCTCATCAGGCCGGGTTACATAGCCATGAATCCATTTTTACATTTGATGCGGCATTCGACCGGGGGATCCGAAAATTAATGAAAAAGCTGGACCCGCAATTGAGCGTCGAGGCCAAACAAATATTAAAGAATGAGCTTGCCGTTCTTCGGGAAAAACTGGGATTTGTCAAGAGCCGACCTGCGACAGTTGGCGAGTCGGACAAATCAGAAAAACTAAGCAGCCGACAAATTCCCATCGGCAAGAAACTGGATCTCACTCGGCGTAAGAGTCAAAACCGAGGTGAAGCACTGCAGGCGATGGTAGTGGAAAATACCGATACGGAACTTTCCATCCAATTAAGCGAATCCGTTCGTGTCACCTTTGGCGAGCCATGGACGGTGCGTTATTATTTCGGCGCTTCGGTATGGGAATTCGACAGCACGGTGATCAGCTACGACGGCAAAATCCTGATTTTAGAACACAGTGAGAATATCCGATTTATTAACCGCAGGCGTTTTCTCCGCGTTCCCGTAAAGCGACAAGCTTATCTGGCGTCTTTGCCATTTTGTGAATCGTTGGATACCGCGCTGAATGAAAAACAATTGCCGCGATTTATTCCGGCCTTACTGACTGAATTGGCCGGACCGGGCTTACGGCTTGAAGCGGATATTGAACTAACGGTCGGAGAACGGGTGATGGTTGTTTTTGATCTGCCGCAGGATCCACATCACGCTGACGCAGGGCAAGCGACCGGTTCGATGGTTCAGGATATTGCACTGGTCCGGCATGTTAAAAAACTGGAACAGGGCTATTCCATTGCGATTGAATTAGTTGGATTGAATGATTCGGATATTAACACGCTTATCCGCGCGACGAATACCGCCGCGGTCAAGGCCGGTGTCGGCGAACAAATGGCCGCTTCGCAGTCGCATGAAACACCGGAACCCGAGCCGGTAAACACAGGAGCGTAATATGTCAAATGTAACACAGATCAGTCAGAAAATTAACCAGTTGACACGAGAATTCAATATTATCGCGCATAATCTGGCCAATGTGAATACCGTTGGTTACAAACGCCGATTGAATAATTTTTCAAAAACACTCGAGGCGCAACAGGGAGATTCAAATTCGCAAGACGATCCAATGAAAATCAAACCGGCGATCGATTTTACGCAGGGCAGCTTTGTCCATACCGGGCGAAAACTGGATTTCGCACTGAGTGGGGCCGGCTTTTTTGTAATCGAAACACCGCAAGGGCCTTTATATACCCGCAAAGGTGCTTTCCAGTTGGATTCGGAGGGCAAGCTGGTGGATTCGCTCGGGCGGCCGGTGGCCGGCGAATCCGGCCCGATCTCACTGCCGCCGAATGTGAGTTTGCATCAAATCCATGTTACTGCTGACGGGAAAATCACGGCCGACGGCAGTATGGTCGGCAAATTCAAATTAGTGACCTTTGTGGAGGACCAGGAAAAGATTCAGCCGGTCGGTTTGAATTGTTTTAAGGTGCCCGAAGGGATAGAGCCGGAGGATGCGGTCAATCTGGTCGTCAAGCAGGGATATCAGGAGTCCTCCAACGTTCATATGATGGAAGAATTGGTGGATATGATTATGGTGACGCGGTTATACGAATCCAATGTGCAATTTATCACGGCCAAGAAAGATACCTCCAAAAGTCTTCTGAACCTGGCCATGAGTTAAAAAGGAGAACGATTATGTTACGTGCTTTTTCGACAGCAGCAACCGGCATGAATGCCCAGCAAATGATGGTCGATGTGACCGCTAATAACCTGGCGAATATCAACACCAACGGCTTCAAACGCAGTCAGGTGGATTTCCAGGATCTGGTTTACATCAAGATGCGGGAATTTGGTGCGGAAGTGTCCAGCGGGAATATCGGACCGACCGGCTTTGAAACCGGTTCCGGGGTCCGGGCCGCTTCAACGGTTAAGGTGTTCACTGACGGCGAAATGGTAAGCACCAGTCGCCCGCTGGATATCGCCATTAACGGCGACGGGTTTCTGCAGGTCTCCATGCCGGGAACCGGTGAAACGCGATATACGCGGGACGGCGCACTGCAGACCAATGTGAACGGTGAATTGGTAACAACCACCGGCTATCCCATTGTGCCGGCGATCAACATCCCCGCCGATGCGCTCAACGTCGATATCGGAAAAGACGGCAGTGTCAATGTGGCCAATTCATCGGGGACGGTCTCCGTCGTGGGGACGATTCAATTGGCGCGGTTTTCCAACCCGTCGGGTTTGTCCAGCGAAGGGGACAATCTTTATTCTGAAACGGAAGCCAGCGGCACGGCCACCGTAGGCAATGCCGGCAGTAACGGATTTGGAATGATCCAGGCCGGGTTTCTGGAAAAATCAAATGTTCAGATGATCAACGAACTGGTGAATTTGATCACCGCCCAGCGAGCCTATGAAGTCAGCTCCAGGACCATTCGGGCCGGCGATGAAATGCTTCGAAAAGCGATTCAGATTGCGAGGTTCTAATCATGATGAAACTAATTAAATTCTATCTATTAATTTGCAGTGTATCATTACTGGCGCAGGAACAAACCGCCGATCCGCTTGTCCGGATTCATCTGCCCCGGAAAGTAACCGTCCAGACCCCCACACCGACATTGGAACAGATCGGAGTCATCAGTACGAACTCCGATACGACATTGAGAATCAGTCAAATCGGATTGGGGCGCTTTTCCCAGCCCGGCCAGATGATCACCATCGACCGTAAAACGATCCTCAGCCGGTTGGCCTGTAACGGCTTGAGCATTGAAAATGTAACATTCAGCGGCGCAGACAAAGTTCAGGTCCGGCAAAATTATATACAGGTTCATGCCGACAAGTTGATCGAGACGGCATGCGATTTCTTAAAGCAGCAGATTAAGGATCCGCACATCCTCGGCTTTGAAGCCATGAATACACCTCGGGATGTAGTTGTCGCGGGTGCAAGCGGACAAATCGAAGTGGTTCCAGAATTGTCAGATAAGATCGACAGTGCTCATCCGAAAGTCCGAATCGGCGTATTTGCCGATGGCCAGCGTATCGCCGAGACCGAGATGCACTTTCGCATAAAATACCGAACCGTTCGCATCATTGCCTTAAACGATATTGTCAAAGGGACACCCTTCTCAGACCGGAATGTCAAAATTGAAAAGGTCGAGTCACTTCGGCGAAACGATAACTTTAAATCACCGTGGGGTTCTATCGCCCAGCGCGATATCAGAAAAGGCGCACAAATCACGGCAGCAATGATGACTGTCCCCCAGCCCAAAGAGATGATCAAGCGAAACCAAAATGTGATCATCAAAATTGAAACCGGCGGGCTATCCGTAACAGCAGTAGGGCAGGCATTACAGCGAGGTGCTGTCGGTGAACACATCAAGGTCCGTAATGTGGATTCACAGCGGATCATTTTAACCAAAATCAATACGGATGGAACAGTCGAACCGATTTTTTAAGGGGATATTAAATGAACAAGAAAACAATAGTATATTCTGTGCTGACAATCGTGATCGGTATCACGATCGTATCGCCATGTTCGGGCGGATCAATATGGGCCAAACGCGATAAAGATATGCCGCGATTATATGCCGACGACAGTGCCCGTAAGATCGGCGATGTCCTCACAATCGTCGTCTCCGAAGACAGTAAGGTGGATAACAAAGCCAAAAGGGACTTAAAAAAAGAATCCAGTCGATCGGCATCATTCGATGGGAGTGTTGGATTTACCACCCCCGGCCACAATATTCTGCCGCGGGTACCAGGTTTCACCATGGATGCTGAATCGGATAGTGAACTCAAAGGCAAAGCCGATTACAAAGACGAACGCAGTTTTGTGGATCGAATCACGGTCATGGTCGAAGATGTGCTGCCCAACGGCAATCTGGTGGTAATCGGCACCCGCCATCGTGATATCGCCGGCGATAAACAAGTGATTCAGGCCAGTGGGATCGTTCGGCCCAGTGATATTGCTTATGACAATACCATCAAATCGGAACAGGTCGCCAATTTTCGGATCCTTACGAAAAACAGCGGTGTCTCCGAACCTTATAGCCGACAAGGCTGGCTGGCCAGGCTGTTCGACTTGCTTTCTCCATTTTAATGTGAAGGTATATGATGAAAACGAAATTATATGTATTGATGATAGTAATCCTTTTGCTTGTGATGCCCATTGTTCGGGCCGAACGCGTCAAAGATATTGTCGATCTCAAAGGTGTGCGCGGTAACCCGCTGGTCGGGATCGGCCTGATCATCGGATTGGCGGATACCGGCGATTCGACATTGCCCTCACAGCAGGTGCTGGCCAGTATCTTGCGCGACGCGGGTATTATTGTCTCTCCGGATGACCTTTCCGGCGGGAATATCGCTATTGTCATGGTTACCGCCCAATTAGGGCCGTTCGATCGGGAAGGAACCTATATCGATGTGGATGTCTCATCGATCGGCGATGCCGAAAGCTTGCAGGGCGGGATGCTGCTGCCGACACCCTTGAAAGGTCTGGATGGACAGGTTTATGCTGTTGCTCAAGGGTCGGTATTTATTGGCGGATGGGTGGCTTCGGGCAATCAAGCCTCGATCAGCAAGAACCATCAAACCATCGGCCGCATCCCGGCCGGGGCGATTGTCGAGCAGGAAGAAATATCGACTTTTTACGAGTATATCGGCGATCAGCGATATGTAACCCTGAATTTGCGGAATAACGATTTTTCGACCGCCCGCCGAATTGAACAAGCGATTGAAACCATCTATCCCGATTCAACGTCGGTCATCGATGCCGGAACGATCCGCGTTCAGGTGCCGTCCGAGTTGGAACATGCTCGCATTGCTGCGTTTGTCGATGATATTACCGCGCTGCAGGTCAAGGTCGATACACCCGCGGTGGTGGTAATCAATGAACGGACCGGAACGATTGTGGTGGGCGAAAAAGTCGGCATCTCCGAAGTTGCAATCTCGCAGGGTAGCCTGGTCGTCAAAGTGAAGGAAACCCAGATCGTTTCCCAGCCGAACACGCCATTTACCGATGGGGCGACCACCGAAAAAGTGCCGGAAACGCTCATCGGTGTTGAAGAGCAGCCCGGATATCTCGTTCCGGTGCCCCGCGTTGTGACCGTTTCCGAGTTGGCGAAAACGCTCAATGCGATCGGGGCAACCCCCCGTGACTTAATTGCCATATTCAATGCCCTCAAAAAGGCCGGCGCACTGCAGGCCAAACTGGAGATCATGTAGGAGGTAATGATGGATAATTCAATACTAATAATCCCGCCGGCCAACGAAGCGGCCTCCATACCGGATCGCACGGTTGCTCCGGGTCGGGAAGAAAAAATGGCCAAGGAATTCGAAGCGGTTCTGCTCGACCGGATACTGCAAAACATGAAGAAAACGATCGGCCAATGGGGATTTGAAAAAGACGGCGCCACCCGTCAGGCGGAAGGGCTGTTCTGGCTGTACCTGGCCAAAGATCTGTCGAATCAGGGCGGATTGGGCATATGGAAAGATATTTACCAATTCTGTAAGCAACGCCGGTCCCCAAACGGTACTGAATCATTGTTGGATGATACATTATGAAAATCAACACCCGGATTTGCCAAAAAATCGATGCGTTTTTGGATGTGCTTGAACGGGAAGTTCAACAGTTAAACGAAAATCTATCACTGCTCGATCAACTGCGCGCATGCGTTATCAAGCAGCAGGAACAGCCCCTGGTGCAACTGCTCGAAGAGATAAAAATAAAATCCCAGCAATACCCGTCTCATCAGCAGCATCGCGATCATGTTCGTCAGGATCTGGCTGATACGCTGGGCTGGGAATTGTCGAATGTGACATTAACACGGCTGGAAGGGCTTTGTGAGAGTGACCGAAAGAAAAATGCAATGAAACTGAAAACCGAATTAACGGCATTAACGCAGCAGTTTAAAGCCCAATATGCAGCGACTGCGGCACTGCTTGAGGATTGTGCGACATTTAACCGCCGACTGCTGCAAAATATCTTTCAGGATCGAACGGCATCGACGGTGACCTACGGTCCGGCGGGATTGGTCAGTCGCCATGTGCAGCGTGATTTAATGAGTATTAAGTATTAGGTATTATCATGTCAAACTTCGATATCGGGATCAGTGGGCTTCAGGCCGCCCAGCGGGCGATTGATATCATTGGCAATAATATCGCCAACGCGGCCACGGAGGGCTACCATCGCCAGCGCGTTGACTTTAGTGGCGCGTATGCGGTCCAGGATGGCTCGCAACTGATCGGCGGCGGCGTGGACATCGAGGGGGTGACCCGACTGATGGATTCGCTGCTGGAACAGGAAATCCTGACACAGAAATCGTTATTGAAACAAACCGAATCCGAGGCCCGGACGATCGAAACCATTGAGAACGCCATGGCGGAATTTGGTTCTGAACAAGGGGGCTTGAATGCCGCGATCGATCATTTCTTCAATGCGCTGCATGACCTCAGTGCCCATCCATCCGATATGATATGGCAAAGCCAGGCCGTCAGTAACGCCCAGGCCATGGCGACGGAGTTCAGGACACTGGATCAATTTCTAACGAATCTCAAAACCAATATCGAACTGGAAACTCAGACGACGGTATCGTATATCAACACACTGGCCGGTCAGATCGCCACCCTGAATGATAATATTCAACGTATCGCGATCAGCGGCGCTGAGGCCAACAATCTCAAAGACCAGCGCGATCAGCAAATTCAGGAACTGGCGGAACTGATCGGCTTGGAGACACAAAGCCGCCCATACGGTGTTGTCGATGTGACCGTTTCCGGAATTCCGTTAGTCTCCGGCGCAACCAGTATGTCCCTGCAGGCCGGTTACAACGATGCAAGTCAATACGGCATATCCGTACAGTCCTCCACAACCTATATGACCAATATACAGGGCGGCAAGATCGGCGCATTATTGACATTGAAGAATCAAACGGTGGCCGACCTGCATACGAACCTCAATTCGTTGGCACAAACCATTATCAACGAGATCAATGCGTATCATGTGCAATCGGTCGGCCCCTCGGGTGCATTCAGTCAACTCACCGGCCGGATTATGAGCGAACAGACCCTCGCCAATATCAGCGATGTGACCGATGGATCAATCTACATCCGTCTAACGAATACCGGTACCGGTGAAATCACACGTCATCAAATTACCGTGGATCAATCGACCGATATGCTTTCAACCATCGCGGCCAAAATAAACGCGATCAGCGGATTAAATTCTTCGGTTGCAGCCTCAAAACTGAATATCTCGGCCGACGCCGGCTATACATTTGATTTTTCGCCCGCGGTCTTATCCGAACCGACCAGTACGAGTTTCAGCGAGGCCTCGCCGCCGACGATAACGCTCTTGGGTATTTATACCGGTTCCACCAACCAGACGCTGACGGCTGCGGTCTCCGGTTCCGGCCAGGTTGGCAACGGCACGTTGCAAATTACCGTAACCGATGGCGCAGGACAATCGATCGGTACGTTTGATATTGGAAGCGGCTATGCCGCCGGGGATACCCTGAAGCTTGATAACGGTATTTCCATCGCGGTCGGTGTGGGTGACCTCGCCGATGGTGATACATTTGAGATTGATGTTTTCGCCAACACCGATACGTCGGGCTTGTTGGCACACGCCGGGCTTAATACTTTTTTCAGCGGGACCGGATCAAGTGATATCGATGTGGCCTCGGCGATTGTCGCAAATCCCGCCCGAATTGGTTCGGCGATCGGGCCGGATATGACGGATAACAAAAATATTCTCAGAATGGCGCAGTTCAAAGATCAGGCGGTGATCAACAATCTGACCTGCGGGCAGTTTTATCGGCAAATGATCACCGATACCGCGCAGCAGCTTTCGGTCAAAAGATTAAGGCAGGATAATCTCGAAGTGATGATTCAAAATCTTACCAATCGCCAAAATCAGATCAGCGGTGTCGATATTAACGAAGAAGCGGCCCAGCTGCTTGTTTTTGAGCAAATGTTTCAGGCAATGGCAAAATATATGACAACGGTCAATATGACAATGATGTCGGTGATGCAAATAATATAAGGATCCCTTATGAGCGGTCTATTAAATAATATATATAACAATGTGAATTTTTCGCTGCATTTGCATTCGCAAGCCTTATACCGGCTTCAGGAACAAGTCTCCACCGGATCGCGGTTGAATCATGCTTCTGACGATCCATCTGCGGCTTATCGTGTACTGACGCTGGAATCCCAATTTCGCGGGACAGAAAATTACATGAACAACGTTTCCCAGTTAAGCGATACGCTGGAGATAACATCTTCGCTGATGAACGACATGATATCGGTCATTGGGGATAAAAAGGTGCATTTGACGCAGATCGTTAGCGGAACGTATGATCAGCAGGGCAGAGACCGTGTGGCCGAGGAGGTCGATGACGCCATTGAACATCTGCTTTCGTTGGCCAATACCCGTCATTTGAACCAATATCTGTTTGGCGGCTCAGACACCCAAAATGCGCCGTATGTTGCCCAGCGGACGAATGGTCAGATCACATCGGTGACCTACGCCGGCAGTATGCAGCAGCAGAAGATCGAAGTTACCTCCGGCATTCAAACAGAGGCTTTTTATGTTGGTGAGAATCTGTTCACCGCGAAAAATCGACAGGATCCTGTCTTTCTGGGCGATACCGGCGCCGCGACTGGATCGGGCACCTCGAATGTTTCGGGCGATGTTTGGCTTCAGGTTACCCATGACGGCAGCAATTACAAGCTCTCGATTGATAACGGCCAGACCCAGACCACCGTCCCGGCCTCGGGAGATGTCAGTAATATCAAAGTGACTAACGCCGCCGGACAGGTGCTCTATGTTGATGCCGCCAATATCAGTGCCACCGGCACGGAATTGGTGCGAATACCCGGAACATACGCGATGTTTGATACCCTTATCAGTATCCGCGATATGCTCAAGAACGAAATCGGCCTGACGGAGGCCGAATTTGCCAAATATCGGACATATGCCATGGCATCGCTGTCCGAAGTCGAAAATCAGCTTGTCGAAAAACAGGTATCTATCGGCTCGAAGATCGGGTTTCTTGAAAAGATCAATTCGACCATGGAGAATATCCAATTCAATACCGAAAGTGAAAAAACGAGTATCGAACAGGCCGATATCGCACAGATCGCTTTGGATATTTCCCGGCGTGAAGTGCTTTATCAAATGTCGCTCTCGGTGGCGGGCAAGCTAATGAGCATGTCATTGTTGGATTTCATCTAAATGCATGATAATCGGTGTGTACGATATTTATACAACATGTTTTCCGTACGGGGGTTAACGAACTGAAAAAAGCTTTTCAAACCACTGGTATGGAATTTGCACATCACTATTAAACTCCCCGATGGGGGTTTTTGTTCAATAGGTTTAAAGAAGGAGAATCGGATGACGGGCCACAACGGATATCGTCGGGCCATCGAACTGGTTGAGCAGGGCAAGCACCAGGATGCCCTGAAACTGATCGAAGAATACGTTGTCAGTAATCCACAGGATGTGGAAGCGTTGAACGATACCGGTGCGATTTTGCATTCGCTCGGTCGGTCGGAGGATGCCGTTGAATGCTTTCTCAGGGCCAGAAAAATTGCCCCGGATTCGCCGCAGGTACTGTGGAATCTGGCGGAAGCGTTTTTGGCGCTGGGCAGGCCCGATCGGGTCGTCTCGCTTTTTGAGGATATGCAAAAATCCAATCTTCTCAACCCGGAGTTGATCAACCGTACCGCGACCATGTTGATCGATCAGGGCAATAAGGCATCCGCGATCGAGGCATTGCTGGTATCCCGGGATACCTGGGCCGGCCAGGAAGTCATTGAGCCGATGATTGAGGTTCTTCGAGCCAAGCGGCCGAAAGTGGCATTTTTCTGTGGCGGCGATGGGATGACTTTTCTAAATGATGTTCTTCCTTTTTTAAGCCGGCGATTTCAGGTTGAGGTGTTTCAGGGAACCGAGCCGCAGCAAATGACCGAGCTGATGAACTGGGCCGACATCGCCTGGTTCGAGTGGTGTACGAATCTGGCGGTACTCGGTTCGAACATGTCGAAGTCTTGCAAGATCATTGTGCGGCTGCATCGATATGAGGCCTATCTGGACTGGCCGCAGCAGGTCAACTGGGACAATGTCGATGTGCTGATAACCGTCGGTAATAGTTTCACGCGAAAAAATCTGGTTGCACAGGTCCCGGATATCGAAAGCCGCACGCAAATCGAGACCATTGCCAATGGTGTTGATTTGAACGCCTTTCCGTTTGTCGATCGCCCCAAAGGCAAAAATATTGCGTTTCTCTCCAATTTGCGAATGGTTAAAAATCCCGGCCTGATTCTCCAATGTATGCAGAAACTGAATTATATCGATCCCGACTACAAACTGTTTTTTGCCGGGGCGATTCAGGACACGGTTGTTCAGCAGTATCTCGAACACATGGTCGAGGTACTGGATTTGAGCGATGTCGTATTTTTCGACGGCTATCAGCAGGACGTGCCCCGATGGCTGGCCGACAAACATTATATCGTCTCGACCAGCCTGGTTGAGGGGGTGCCGGTTGGTATCCTGCAGGCCATGGCGAGCGGGCTCAAGCCGGTCATCCACAATTTCCCGGGTGCTTGTGAAATCTTCCCGCAGCAATACCTGTTCAATATTTCAGAGGAATTTTGCGATCAGATCCTCAGCGATGATTATCGGCCAAAGGACTATCGTCAATTTGTGGCGGCAAATTACAGTGTGACAAAACAACTTAACCGGGTAAATCAGCTTTTCACGGAGATCGAAACACAGCTCCAAACAGCGCCCCAAACGGAACCGTTTGTTCATCAGCCGAATTGTGTTTGAGGGTCATGAGACGCCATGGATATCGAGCCAAAACAAAACGGGCCGCTCGTCAGTATTCTCATACCGACCTATAATCGGCCCGAATTTCTGACAGTCGCGATCCAAAGCGCCTTGGCTCAGGATTATCGAAATATCGAGGTGGTCGTCGCACGCGACGGCGGCCAACCGATCCACGAGATTGTTCATTCGTTTGACGATGATCGAATTCGATTCATTGACCGGGGTCAAAATCGCGGTATCCCGTTTACGCTCAACCAGGCGATCGATCATGCCCGGGGAAAATATATCACATATCTTGGGAACGACGATCTGCTCTATCCCAACCATGTCGGTACGCTGGTCGATGCCCTTGAAAGCGGGACGGATTGTCGGGTCGCTTACAGCGACCTGTATCGCACCTATTGCCGCCTCGGGCCGGATAACTCGCGGCAGGTACTCAGCAAAGTTCTGGAAGTCAGCAGAGATTTCGATCGATTTGTGATGCTGTATTTCAATCATGTACTGCACGTCAGTGTAATGCATCAAAGAGACCTGGTCGATCAGACCGGACCTTATAATGAACAGCTCAATGTGTTGATCGATTGGGATTTGCTTCGCCGAGCGGTGTTCTTTACGGATTTTGTTCATGTGCCGGTCATTACCGGGGAATACTATAGTCCGATTGGTGAAAGCGACCGGGTCTCGGTCCAAAAACGAAAAGATAAAAACGATTACCTGCGAAATGTGCTGACCATTCGCAATTCCCGTCCCCCGAAACCGTGGCCGAAAATCAAAGACCTTGCAATTGTGTTGCTGACAGCAGGCCTGGATCGGCGAACGCCCGAAACAATCAAGTCCATTTGGGGTCATACGTTTTATCCCTATCAGCTTTATCTGCCGCTGCCAGGCGAGCAGCTTGAGCGAATCGATTCGCAAATGCCGAATTTGATATTACTGCCAACCGATTCGGCTAATCCCGGGGATTGTCTGGAAACCGCACTTTCTCATATCGATGCTGAATATATAGCCGTCGTGCCGGCCGGTTTTCCCATCGACGATTTTTGGGTCGAAGATTGTATGTATGCTATACTCAACGATACAACCCCCAATCAGGCCCTGGAACTGGACGGTTCGACGCCGCAATATGAGGCGTTGTTAATGCGACAAACAGATTTAGCCGAAGCCTTGCCGAATTTCACGGGCTCTTTAAGAAACACCCTGATATCAACCGGTGTCTCGATCAGAAAGCTCACGCCGCAGGAGATCCCGTTTCAATATGACCAACTGCTGTGTGAAGCCAAAACGAAATTAGAGATCAATCCCGTCGAGGCGGCCGAAATCTACGACTATATCGCACGGAACTATCAAAATGAATTATATATCCGTCAGTTCGAAGCGAAAGCACATTTACAAGCTGGCAATCTTGCTGCTGCCGAGCAAAGTGCAGGCCGGCTGAACTGCATCAGGCCCGTTGTGGATACCTTGCTGCTTCAAGCCGTCGCGCATAAGAAAACCGGGAATCTCCAGGCGGCGGTCGCGCTGCTGGAACAAGGAAAACACATACTTGAAGGAACACATCTGCCATGGAATTGAAAGAGGAATTCAAAGAACAGGAAAATACAACCCAGCGATATGAACTGCTTGTCGAACTCGGCGATTGTTATACCTCGTTGGGCCAATATGAGAAGGCCCGCCCGTGTTTCGAGCAGGCGGCGCAGCTCAGCCCGGACGATGCATACCCTTATGTCGGGTTAGGGATCATTCATCTTCAGCAAGATGTGCTGGATGAAGCGGAACTTTCGTTCAAAGTCGCATTGCGGCTGGACCGCGCGTGTTCCCAAGCCTATGCGGGTCTGGCGATGATCGCTCAGCAGCGAAATCACTACCAACAGGCGTTTGAGATGTATCTTGGTTCACTGGAATTGGATCCGGATAATATGACCGCTTTATTGGGCCTGTTCCAGGTATCCTGTCATACCGGTTCGTTCGACAAGGTAACGCACTATTTGGATGTTTATCTTAATGCGCATCCGGGGGATGTGTCGGTGATGTTTACACTGGCTGCCCTTTATAAAAAGGATAACCGCCTCGAGGAAGCCAAAACCATGCTCGATGACATTCTGATCCTGGAGCCGTCGAATCAGGATGCGGCCAATCTGCTCGAAGAAGTGCATCGCGACCTGAAAGATCCGAACCTGACAACGGAGGCCTGTAGGTGGTGACACAGGATGTATTGACAGATCGAATAATGGATGTCCTGAAAAAACAGGTCGAACTTGTTCGTCAGGGCCGATTTGAACAACTGGAGCATGCCTTGACCGAGATGGATCCCATGATCAAAGAATGGGCACACGCAAATAAAGACCAGCGTGCTGACCCTGAAAGCCGACACGATCACATTAGGGCCTTGTACCATGAACTGCATATGGCGTTGCTGGCACAAAAAGATGCCACACAGAAACAATTGAATAAAGTCAGAGGAATTCGCAAGACAATCGCTACCTATCATTCGAGCACGCGCGGATAAATGAGCCGTTATGATAATATTGAATTAAAGAACGTTCCGCCCGTGAAGCAGGAACCAGGAAATACAGTTATTCACCGCAACGTAAGCGGTACCTGGAATGTTGATTTTTAAAACGGTATGATGATAAAATGGGAATGAAGGGCAAATACAATATTGTTATCATTTTAGCCGATGCACTGCGCGCCGATCATTTATCCTGCTACGGTTATTATCGCCCAACCAGCCCGAATATCGATCACTTCAGCAGAAGATCGCATGTGTTTCGATCGGCGTTTTCCGTATCCCCTTCAACGATTAGTGCGATTCCCTCCATTCTTACCGGCCTTTACCCGTCGATGCATGGTACAGGTGTCGATCAGAATATATTGAATTTCAATCGTAACCTTCCTGTTTTGCCTGAGATCCTCCAAAAAGCCGGCTATGCGACGGTAGCTTTTAATACCAATCCGCTTGTAGTCGGCAAGTATGGTTATGATAGAGGATTTGACCAGCGCTATGATATTTTTCCGTCTGACGAAAACAAGTCCGTCAGCGCTGAACTGGAGCATGACATCGATGGAGTAAAGCAAACCATATCGTTGCGTTTTAATCAGCCTTATATCTGCAGCGGTGAGATGAATAAAAAAGTGGAGCAATGGCTGATACAAAATAATCATCACCCTTTCTTTATGTGGCTCCATTATATGGATACGCATTCGCCGTACTTGCCCCGTGAGCCTTATTTTTCAAAATATACGGCCGATAGAGATCAAAAGAATGTGGTTGAATTTCTGATGACATTCAATGACGTTTTTTCGCGTATCCATCAGGGCATCAAACCGGATCCTGATGAACTGAAACAACTTTTGATTGACAGTTATGACAGTGAAATCAGTTATTTTGACGCGCATTTTGCCGGGCTGCTGGACTCGCTGAAAAACCAGTCTGTGTTGGATCGCACAATCATTTTTCTGGTCGCAGATCACGGCGAAGAATTCTGGGAGCACGGATATTGGGGACATCAGGTTCGTATGTATGAGAGCAATTTGCATGTTCCATTGATCATGTATGCACCCGGATTGACGCAGGGCGGCGGGGTGATATCCAAACAGGTTCGCAATATTGACATATTTGCTTCTGTATGCGAGCTGCTGGACATACATAAGATCGACCATTGCGGTGTGTCGTTATTGCCGTATATACGCGATGAGGAGCATGCTGAAGTGCGGCCGGTCATTTCAGAAGGGGGAGGGATAAAAAGTCTTTCTCAAAATAAATGGATCGATCGACTGTATTCAATCAGAACACCGCGTTATAAGTACATCAAAAACACGACGAAAAACGAGAAAGCCCTTTACGATTTATACAGAGATCCGATGGAAATAAAAAATCGGGCCGATGAATTGCAATGGCGAAAGGTCACTGAAGAACTCGATAACGAACTGTGTTGTACACTAAAGATTAACAATCCGAATCAGACGGGGGGGGATGTACCTGAGTTTTCCGAGCAAGTCGCCGAAAGATTAAAATCCTTGGGGTATCTGTAATCATGTTTAAGCTGACTTATACGCATTCATACAACTGTTCCGCAGCACCATCCAATCATACGGAGCTAACGTGTCATTTGACTCGGCCTGATATAAATGAAATTGAAGAACTGACCTTCGGGTCATTAGCGCTGAAAAAACTTTTGTCCGAGTATTCCTTTGATACCGTACTGGATGTTGGCTGCGGCGAAGGGCTTCATACTCATCTTTTCAGAAAACATGATAAAACCGTAACAGCGGTTGACCTGGCACCCGGTATTCAGGATGCGGTTACGGCGGATTACAATAAAACTGAATTTGAACCGCATGACTGCATATGGTGCTGCCATGTTCTTGAACATCAATTGAACGTGAATTTGTTTCTTACAAAGGTCCACCGCGAATTGAAAGAAGGAGGGATTTTTGCAGTTACAGTACCCCCGCTAAAGCATGAGGTTGTGGGCGGGCATGTAAACCTCTGGAACGGCGGCTTGTTGATCTACAACCTGGTGTTGGCGGGATTTGACTGTTCAGCGGTATCGATCAAAAAATATGGCTATAATATTTCGGCCATCCTGAACAAACGGTCTGTTCAGATTCCATGGAATCTGAACTACGATAATGGAGACCTTGAAAAACTGGCCGCTTTTTTCCCGCCTTTTGTGCACCAGGCGTTTAACGGCGACATTGAAGAATATCATTGGGATTCATCGTAATGTAAAAAATATCAGCGAGGTGATCGCGTTGAATAATGCAGGCCAACAAAAATCAAGAATTCTGTTTTCGATTGAAACGGCAGACACGTGGATATTTCAAGCCTATCGGAATTGTTTCGATTCCATAAAGCAAGACGGCCGGTTTGAATTGTTCGCTACGGTTCATGGGCTTGATATTTCGCAGCACATACGCAATGCGTATCATGTTATCGATTATACAAAACTGCCCAAACCATTTTTGAATAAAGCCCTGCATTCGGTGTCCGATGCTGAAAAACATACCTTGCTTGCCCGGGCACGCGAGACGGCTTTGTGGCATCCCGCCGGCGAGGTCGTGGAGCGGTTTCTATGCTTTAAGAAAGTTGTCGATATGCTTGAGCCGGATGCGGTGATTCTCTGGAATGGAATGGCCGATATTCGGGCGATGGTGCGCATGTATCTTGACGAACAGCATACTCCTTTTCTGTATGCTGAAAAAGGCATGTTGCCTGACAGTTGGTATGTGGACCCCAAAGGCATTAATGCAGAATCATCATTGAATTTACAATCATTTGCAACGGATGCAGATGATCTTGCCGGTGCTTTAGCGTATATCGAAAATATATTTCATGACGGTGCCAGTGCATGGCAACAGCCTGACCGGATTAGAGATCAAAAAGCCTTGAAAAACAATCTCGGCCTTAATCGAGATTGCCAGGTTATATTTTTCCCGGGGCAAGTGGATGAAGATGTGAATATCCGGGAATTTTCCGATTTTGATCATGTCGCGCAGGCGGTGCAGGAGGTCCTTTTATCGTTGCCCGCCAATACAGCATTGCTGGTGAAACCGCATCCCAAAGCAAACGATCAGGGTAAAAATCGGTTGCGTGAATTATCGAACCAATATCATAATTTAATCCTGGTGGACGATATTAATATATGGGATTTGATTGATCTTTGCGACCTCGTTATATCCATCAATTCAACGGTCGCCTTTGAGGCATTGTTGAAAAAGAAAAAGGTTTTTGTCCTCGGCGAGGGAGTGCTTTCAAATACCTTTTTGGCACACCGGATCGGACGCGATAACATCAAAGTGGCGGTTGAGAAATATCTAAACGTTCATTTTGAAAACATGTTTGATTATTCGCGCGTTCTGAAATTCGTAAAATGGGTTAGTGAAAAGTACTATATATTCAGGAATAAACCGGTCATCAGCGCCGCAATATTGGAAAAATTACGAAAAATAGCAGTTCCCTCGGACAAAACGCATTCATGCCGTGCATTGCTTGAAAAATTGGATATCGATGCCTCTTGCCCTTGTGAAACAGACAGCATGCCATGTAATTCTCAAGCGTTGGAATTATTCGAAAAAGCACAGCATCAACTTAATGAGAGCAATTTTGAAAAAGCATGTGAATGGATGGATTTGTATCGGGCATCCATTAAATACGGGGCATTTCCGCGAAAGATCAACGATACACATAAGCACATTGATGTATCCGTTGTCATTGTAACGTATCATCGAACCGATGCGCTTTTAGAATGTCTTGGCTCACTGCATCTTCAAACGGATAATGCGTACGAAACCATCGTCGTTGACAACGGGGGGACAGATTATGAGCGAATCAAAGACTTGACTAACCAATATATCCAATGCCCGATGAACTTTAATCTTTCCGAAGGTCGAAATATCGGCGCCTGCATCGCCAAAGGCGAAATCATCGCCTTTCTCGATGATGACGCCCAAGTACCGGATGATTTCATCCAGTCCATCAAGCAGGCCTTTGCCGAAAACGATATCTACGGCCTGCGCGGAAAAGCACTGCCGAAAACCGATCCCAACGCCAATACAACCGCCACCGGTTACGACAAAGGCGATATACCGTTTGCGACGTTTTGCGATCTTGAGGGCTGCTCGGCCTTTCTCAAGGAAGTCTATCTGGCCTTCGAGGGCATGGACCCGCTGCTGTTTGGACACGAAGGCTCTGATTTGACGTTCCGTATCATCCAACAGACACAGCAACTCAACAAGATTATCTACTGGCCGAAAACCGTCATCTATCACGATGAATTACCTTGTAATAAAAAGGGCAAAGCTGAGCGATATAAGCGGCTGACACAATATTTGCAATTCAAACACAAGAAAAATATATTCAGCCTCCGAAAGGTAGTTGAGCAGCAGATGGTGACTTCACGAATCGCCCGTTCAACCGCTTCTATCAGTCGAGGCAGTGACGAAACACCGGTGGTCCTGATCTGCTACAACCGGCCCCAGCACACGCTCCAAGTCCTCAAATCGCTCAAAGCACATAACATCCAAAACCTGCATATTTACTGTGATGCACCGAAATCAAGCGATGATGTCGAAAGCGTCAACTGGACCCGAAGGCTGGTCAAAAGCATCGACTGGACGACCCCTCGAATCGTCGAACGAAGTGAGAATTTCGGCCTGGCCCGCAGTATCGTCTCGGCCGCCAACGCAGTTTTTGAAAATCACGATCGGCTGATCTTGCTGGAAGATGACTGTGTACCGAACCGCTATTTTTTCGATTTCATGAAGAAATGCCTGGATCGTTATCGGGACAATGAAAAGATTTTCGGTATCAATGGTTACACCGTCCCCATCCCGGACGAATTGCTGGCACATTATCCGTATGACATTTATTTTTATCCGCGGATCGGAAGCTGGGGGTGGGCTACCTGGAAACACGCATGGCAGTATTATGATACTGACTTAAAAAAACTCTATCAGCAGGCCCTTGATCAAAAAATCGACCTTGCACAAGCCGGCGAAGACATCCCGCGGAATATTCAAAAATTCCTTAACGGCCAACTCAAAGACGTCTGGACGTTAAACTGGGTGCTGGCCGTATATTTGCAAAACGGATACTATATTTATCCCACCTCCCCGCAGATCGAAAATATCGGCTGCGATGGAACCGGCGTTCATTGCGGCCAAACCGATCAATTCGCGAATCGATCGCCGGACATGCAAATAAATCGGCTGCCGGAAGATATCATCATCAATGATGAGCTGATCGATAATTATAACCGTTTCTTCGGTCAATCCAAACCCAAACGGCCCGCAAAAATTGCCAACCGGTTAAAAGAATATCGGACGGCATCCCATAATTCCTTTCAGGTAACATTCATCAATACACACGATGCGGCAGGCGGTGCCGCCGGGATCGCCAGGGCCCTGCGAACCGGCCTGCAGAAAAAGGGCCACCAAACCAAAATGCTCGTCGGCCAAAAGCATTCCGATGATCCGGATGTGCGCGTCATCAAGAACGCCCTCAAAGACTGCGGCCAAACCTATCGAAAACAGGGCCTGCCGTACTATGATATCCAATCCACCTTTGATATTCCCGCATTGGCCGAGTTTCAGGATGCCGATATCCTGCACTTTCACAACCTGCACGGCGAGTATTTTAATCCGTTTGCATTGCCTGCGATCACCGACCAAAAACCGGCAATCTGGACACTGCATGATATGCAGGCGATCACCGGCCAGTGTGCCCACGCATTTGAATGCGACCACTGGAAAAACGGCTGCGGCAACTGCCCGAATCCGAAAATCTATCCTGGGATGGGCATTGATAATTCCAGGCGATTGCTGGATGATAAAAAACGCATTTATCAGGAATCGAATTTCACGGTGGCTGTTCCCTCGCAATGGCTCAAACGGAATGTCGAACAAAGCATCCTCAACGACAAACCAGTCGAACAGATCTATAACGGCATTGATCTGGATGTGTTTAAGCCGTACCCCAAAACCCAGGTTCGGCAAAAATTCAATCTGCCTGCCGATGCGACGATTTTGGCATTCGCCGCTCACGGCGGTATCAACAGCGAATGGCGCGATGGTGCCGCTTTAGCGCAAGCCGTAAACGTCCTTTCCCAAAAATATAAATCTCTGTACTTTTTGAATATCGGCTGCAGCAGCAATCCCTTTGGCCTGTCCAATATCTTGAACGTGCCGCATGTCAAAGATCCGGCCGTCCTGGCCATGCTGTACTCGGCCGCCGATCTTTTTGTCTTTCCCTCACTGGCCGACAATTGCCCGCTTGTTGTCATCGAAGCAATGGCATGCGGGCTGCCGGTCGTGACCTATCGCACCGGCGGAATCCCCGAAATTGTCGAAGACCGGAAAACCGGCATCATCGTCGATTATAAAAACACCGAGCAATTGATCCGGGCATCGCAATGTATGATTGAAAACAGCGATCAGCGCAATGCGTTGCGGGATGCCGGCATCCGGCGTGCCCGAGCACATTTTTCGGTCGAGACCATGATCGCCAAGTATATCGATCTTTATCAACGCATCATCCGTGAACGGCCTGCAGAAGCGCAAAAGCGTTCGGTGATATCATTTGCCGAACAAAAAAACGCGTCTGCCCCTTCAAGACAATACAAATACCGTGTAACCGCTATCGTATCCACCTACAATGCACAAAGATATATCAAAGGGTGCCTGCAGGATTTGCAGAACCAGACCATCGCCGATCAATTACAGATTATCGTCGTCAACAGCGGTTCGCAGCAGAATGAATCACAGATCGTCAGAGAGTTCCAGAAAAAATACGATAATATCAAATACATCGAAACGCAGCAGCGCGAAACCATTTATCAAGCCTGGAATCGGGCGATTCGTGAGGCCGAAGGACAGTATATCACCAACGCCAATACGGACGACCGGCATTATCCCGACGCCCTTGAAAAAATGGCCAACGCCCTTGACAGCCATCCCGATAAAGTCCTCGTGTTTGCCGATCAGCATCTTGTCGAGCAGGTGGATGCCGATATCGCCCCGGTCGGGCGAACCCGTCGAAAACCGTTTTGCCGCCAACAGTTATTTGAGGGATATTGTCCGCCCGGGTCACAGCCCATGTGGCGCCGCGAGGTTCATGATGTCTTCGGTTATTTCGACGAGCAGTTTTTCGTCTCCGGCGATTATGAATTCTGGTTCCGCATCACGCAGGAATTCGATTTTCTCTTTTTGGATGAAGTCCTCGGTCGGCGTTTAATCGGACAAGATGCTGTTTCCGCCGAAAATAAG